>CANETG010000084.1 GCA_947440875.1 Bacteriovoracaceae bacterium | reverse complement strand
GTTGCGGCGTAGGCAATGAGAAGAGTCAAATTTGAGCTTGGATGATCGCGGTCAATTTTGAGATGCTGAAAAAGGGAAAGAGCAATCGGCATGAACATCGCTGCTGTCGCCGTGTTGGAAAGGAAAGCCGAGAAGAGTGCCGTGAGGGCCGCGACCATTATCATCACTCTTTTTGGACTGCCCTTGACCCAATTGGTAGAGAGACATTTTTCAGCGATCCAGAGATCCACGCGGTGAGTGTGGATCGCGTGCGCCATGAAAAATCCACCCATGAATAAAAAGATGACCGGATTGGAAAATCCTTTGAGTGCTTCCTGAAATGTCGCCACTCCCAGGAGCGCGCACAAACAAAGAGCGATGAGCCCCGTGACTGGCAGTGGGAGTTTAGGCGCAAGCCACCAGGAGACAGTGAGGGCCATGACGGCCGCAAGATTTTTCTGGGCTGGACCGAGTGGTAATGGCAAAACCAGAATCAGGAAAAATAAAATGGGACCCGCAAGAAAAAGAATTCGGTCGATGTATTTCATGCAGGATTTTGGGAATCAAAAAAATCGCATTCGAGTTTTAATTCGGATGTCACTTTCTCCATGAGAGCGATGACTCCGAATCTTTCCGTCGCGTGATGTCCGCCGGCGAAATAATGAATGCCTGCTTCTTTGGCGTCATGCCAATTGTATTCGGAGATTTCTCCGGTGAGATAAGCATCAAGACCGTCTTTCTGGGCCTCGGTCCATTCGTTATTGGCCCCGCCAGTAATTATACCGATGGAAGAAATCATTTTATTTTCATCAGGTGTTGCGATGATCACCGGATGCTTCAGGAGAGTTTCTAATTTACTTTTCAGATCACTCGCCTTGATGGGAGAAGAAAATTTTCCTTTGGCCCCCAGTGGCTGACGTTTATACAGGGCAAATGGAGAAAGACTCGTAAGACCTAGTTTATTTCCGAGAGCGACAGCGTTTCCAATCTCTGCGTGCCCATCGAGCGGGAGATGATAAGCAAATAAATTGAGGTCCACTTTCACGAGCGACTTCACTCTTTCTCCCCAGGCACCAGTGACGGTGCGAGGACCTTGATGTTTCCAGAAGATTCCATGATGCACTACAAGAGCGTCCGCCCCCCAGGCCTTTGCCTTTGCAATTGAATCCTGAGTCGCAGAGACGGCGAAGGCAATGCGCGCGATATTTTCTTTGCCCTCCACCTGAAGCCCATTTGGGGCGTAATCCTCAAAGTTTTCTGGCGTTAAAATCTTTTGGAAGTAAATCTCAAGCTGCGAGCGGGTCATACTCATCTCTGAATCCTTTTCAATACCGTTTCATTCTCATACAATTTTCGGAGTTAAACAAAGGAATCTCTTTATGAAATTGAAACCAGGTTTGGTCTTTGGAAATGCGCTTCAGGATCTGTATCAATATGCTCGCGAAACGAAATTTGCGATCCCCGCAGTCAACGTCGTGGGAACGAGTTCCGTCAACGGAGTTCTTGAGACGGCCAAAGCAGTCAACTCACCGGTCATCATTCAATTTTCTCATGGCGGTGGGCAATTTTACGCTGGTAAATCTCTGAAGCTTGAGAATGATAAAGCGGCTGCTCTCGGTGCCATCTCGGGAGCTATGCACATTCAACTTCTTGCCGAACACTACGGCGTTCCAGTCATTATTCATACCGATCATGCGGCCAAAAAACTTCTGCCTTGGATTGATCAGATGCTTGAAGCGGGGGAAGTGAACTTTCAAACCCACAAGCGTCCGCTTTTTTCTTCGCACATGCTGGATCTCTCCGAAGAATCCCTTGAAGAAAATATCGAAATCTCGACCAAATATTTTAAGCGCATGAATACTATCCAGACGGGGATTGAAATTGAACTCGGGGTCACGGGTGGGGAAGAAGACGGGGTGGATAATTCCCACGTCGATAACTCAAAACTCTACACCCAGCCAGAGGACGTCGGGTACGCCTACTCACACCTTCGTGAAGTAGGACCAAATTTCACAGTCGCTGCCTCGTTTGGAAACGTTCACGGTGTGTATAAACCAGGGAACGTGAAACTCATGCCGGTCATTCTGAAAAACTCGCAGGAATTTGTGCAGAAGAAATTTGGTACAGGTCCCAAGCCAGTTTCGTTTGTTTTCCATGGTGGATCGGGATCGCTTCAGTCTGAAATCCGTGAGGCGATCGATTACGGAGTGATTAAGATGAACATCGACACTGATATGCAGTGGGCGTTTTGGGAAGGGATCAAGAATTTTTACAAAGAAAAAGAAGCTTACCTCCAGACTCAGCTGGGCAATCCAGAAGGTCCAGAAGCCCCGAATAAAAAATATTATGATCCACGTGTTTTCATGAGAAAGGGTGAAGAGACTTTTGTGAAGCGTTTGAAAACGGCGTTTGAAGATTTGAATAATATCAACCGAAATGCATAATCATAGGCCTGGGAAACCAGGCCTATTCCCTTAAGACTCAATGGCAAATCTTCTCATTATTTTTCTCTCTCTTCTCTTAGGCATTGGTCTTCGTCGGATAAAATCTGTCCCGGAAAACGCTCCGCAAACGCTCAATCAAATTATTTTGTACGTCGCTCTTCCCGCGCTCATTTTTAAAAGTATTCCAGGCCTCCATTGGAATCCTGAACTCATGGCCCTTTGCCTGGTGCCTTGGTTTATTTTTTTTCTCGCGTGGGGAGTTTTCGCCAAGACCACTTGGTCTCATGAAATCAAAGGGGCCTTAATTCTCACGGCCGGTTTAGGAAATACAGCGTTCATCGGCTTTCCCGTGATCGAAGCTTTGTATGGGACGGAGGGTTTACGTTACGCAATCTTCCTCGATCAACCAGGTACTTTTCTCATCGTTTCGAGTATGGGTCTTGTGGTCGCTAATAAATATTCTGCGGGTGTTTTAAGAAAGCGTGATCTTGCGTTAAGAATTATTCTCTTCCCACCGTTTCTTTCGTTCACGATCGCTCTCATTTTAACTTCTCTGGGATGGAAGCCTAGTGGAACAGGAGAAGTCATTCTCGATCGCCTCGCGGGAATGCTCACTCCGCTCGCCCTTATTTCAGTGGGTCTTCAACTTCGACTCGGGGACATTCGCACTGAGGGGAAATATCTTTACGCGGGACTTATTTTTAAACTCATTATTTCTCCTCTTATTATTTTGGGTTTCATGAAGGCCCTCAATCTTACCGGAACGTTCGGCAGAGTCGCTGTGATGGAAGCAGCGATGGCGCCGATGGTGACTTCGACGATTGTCGCGCAGGCACATAATCTTCGCCCGAAATTGGCCGGTCTTATGCTTGGTCTGGGAGTCCCCCTCTCTTTTTTCACATTACTTTTGTGGAAATGGATTCTTTAGAGTTCTCACTTCTTATCTCCATCCCTAAAAAGCACGGGCCATCTGACGTCTAATTTTCTAGCATTTAGGCATGAAAACTCTCTTCCTTTTTTGCCTTTTGGTGTCGATCGATCTTTTCGCCTGTCCGAACGGGCTCGAAATCAACCGACCTCTTTTGATCCCCAAAGGGCTTTGGGGCGATGGTCTTTCGGAGCAAGAGTTCATGAAAATATCCGGAGACATTGAAGCGATCTACTCCCCAGAAATTGCTTCCCGAGGTGCTAAGCTCATCGTGGAAAAAGCTTGGGACAGCTCAACCGTGAACGCTTACGCTCAAAGAGACGGGGATCAGTGGAAAGTCATTCTTCTCGGAGGAATCGCCCGTCACAAAGACATCACTCCGGATGGATTTGCCCTCATTGTTTGTCACGAAATGGGTCATCACCTCGGGGGATTTCCCCGCTACGAGGGAATTGATATCGGGTGGGCAACCAACGAAGGGCAGAGTGATTATTTCTCTGTCATGAAGTGCCTGCGTCGTTACTGGATGGACGCTGATAATGCGGGAGCTTTAATGGGTAAAGTGATCCCAGTGGCGCTTCAAAATGAATGCGGAAAAAACTGGTTATGGAACCGGGACGAGGCCCTCTGCATCCGCACTGGAATGGCGGGTCTATCTGCTGCTAATTTGTTTGCTGATCTTGCTTGGTTTGGAAAAAAGCCCAAGTTCGAAACTCCGGATTTAAAGATCGTGAAACAAACTTATGGGGCACATCCCAAAGCTCAGTGTCGCCTGGACACATATCTCTCGGGTTCTTTGTGTGAGGCTTCTCTGAATGATGAGATGTCATCCGAGACTCAAGGTTCTTGCCACGAATCACTCGGTCACAAGAGTGGAACACGGCCTTTGTGCTGGTTTAAACCGACACTTTAAGTCCAACCAATATAATCTTACATGTCCGGGTCTTCGTGGCCCGATTTTTTGAATCTGTCACAATAGAGAGTAGACATGTTCAAGGAGTATAAACATGACACACTGGAAGCAAGGATTGCTCGTCGCTGGTCTCATCATCGCCCACAACTCGATCGCGTGCACGATCGACGGGGAGGAAGGTTTCCTTCCGCAAAACAATTTCAACATTTCGGTTGATGCAAAAAGATTGGGTGGCATCACGGAAGAACAGTTCAATTCTGTGATCGATAAGATCGAAGGAATGTATGCCCCGATTGTTTCTTCTGAACCATCGGCACCAGTTCTTAAAGTCATTCGTAATTGGACTGATGGAACGGTCAACGCTTACGCTCAGCAAACTGGGAAAGACTGGAAAGTTTCTATGTTCGGGGGTCTGGCGCGCCATGAAGCGATTACTCCGGATGGATTTGCACTCGTCGTTTGCCACGAGCTTGGTCACCACATCGGGGGAGCACCGAGAAAATCTTCGGCCTGGGCGTCTCCTTGGGCATCGAATGAAGGTCAGTCAGATTATTTTGCTAATCTCAAATGCCTTCGCCGTGTTTGGAATGATGAAGACAATACGACAGTCGTCGCCACTCTTGAAGTTCCAGCAGCACTCTCGGAGAAATGTGCTTCCGCATTTACAGGCCAAGAAGCGTCTCTGTGTATCCGCGGTGGAATGGCAGGCATGAGTGTCGCTAAACTTTTCCAGTCTCTCTACTCTGAGACGAATTCTCCGAAATTTGAGACTCCTTCCGCTAAGGTCGTCGTAAAGACTGACGACAATCATCCGGCAACACAGTGTCGTCTTGACACCTATTTTCAGGGGTCTTTGTGCGAGAAGTCTTTCAACGAAAACGTTGACGCAAAATCTGAAGTCACTGGTACTTGCCACGCAACGACAGGGCAGACTTTAGGTTTACGTCCACTCTGTTGGTTCAAGCCTTCAGTTCTTTAATTTTTTTTCACGGGGCCGCTTCATCTTGCGGCCCTTCTTTTTTCTTCTTACATCTGAACCGTTCACCCATTTCCATGTCAAAATTTACTTAATTATTCATAAAGGAGTTATGAAAGATGAAAACTTTTAAGCATGGATTGCTCGCCCTCTCTCTTCTGGCTGCCCCCTCAATATTTGCTTGTACAGTTGATGGGAGAGAAGGAATTGTTGAAAAAAATAAACTCTGGCTCTCGCCAGCTTTAAAATCCGTCAACGGTGTGACCGAAGAGCAGTTTAACAAAGTCATCGATGAAGCGGTGGTCGTCATGGAGCCTTATATTAAGGCCCGTGGAGCAAACCTCACTGTTGTGAAAAAATGGGAAGACGGAACTGTCAACGCGTACGCGGAACAGGTCGGAAAAGAATGGAAAGTTTCGATGTTCGGCGGTCTGGCCCGTCATGAAACGATTACCTCGGATGGTCTGGCCCTCGTCGTTTGTCACGAAATCGGTCACCACATTGGGGGAGCTCCGGTTTACAGCTGGAAAGCTGGTTGGGCGACCACTGAAGGTCAGTCAGATTATTTCGCGACGACAAAATGTCTTCGCCAAGTTTGGGCAAAAGAAAACAACGAAGAAATCACTGCAGCGATGGAAATCCCTGCTCGCGTGAAAGAACTTTGCGGCTCTCAGAACGTTTGGAATCAGGAATATGCTCTTTGCCTTCGTGGAGCGATGGCCGGTGACTCCGTCGCCCGTCTCTTTGCGGCCCTGAGAAAACAAGAGCCCTCGAAATTCGAAACACCAGATCCAAAGATTGCAAAGTACACTCAGGAATCTCACCCAGCGACTCAGTGTCGTCTCGATACGTATTTCCAAGGTGCCCTTTGCGCAGCTGATGAAATGGAAGAATTCAGCCGTGAGACTGAAGTCACTGGTTCTTGCCACAAGACTCTTGGACACAAGATCGGTCTTCGTCCCGCGTGCTGGCATAAGCCTGCGGTTCAGTAATCTTACTTGATAATTTTGGTCAGAAAAAATAAGCAGAAAGACTGGGGAAACCCGGTCTTTTTTTTGTCCTTATAACATCTTCTTACTTAACTAGACGGAGATTATTTCTTTCGAAATGATAGTCTCAAGATTTATGGATAAATCAGGAGATCAAATGAAATGTATCGCTTTAACAATTCTTCTTTCCGCGTTCTCAGGGATGGCCATCGGATGCGGAGAAGACAGTGGGTTCTTACCAGAAAATGACATGCAAATACCTGTAGGGGTAAAGACCACTGGTGGTCTTACGGAAGCACAGTTCAATGCTGTGATTGATAAGTTTGAGCCTATCTACTCGCCAATCGCGACTCGCATGGGTGGGAAATTAAAAATTAATCGTAAATGGGCAGATGCTACAGTCAACGCAAACGCGAGTCAGTTTTTTGGAACATGGACTGTGAACATGTACGGTGGTCTTGCACGTCACGAGAAAATCACCGCCGATGGCTTTGCTCTGGTTCTTTGTCATGAAATTGGTCACCACATGGGTGGAGCGCCGAAAGTAGCGGGCTTCATTCAATTTTGGGCCTCCAATGAAGGTCAGGCGGATTACTTCGCGACACTCAAATGTCTCCGTACAGCTTGGCTCAACGATAATAATGAAAGAATTGTCGCTAAGAAAAAAGTTCCTGAAGCCCTCGCGAATGCTTGTAGCATCGCCCATGGTGATAAAGCAGAGCGCGCTCTTTGCGTTCGCGGCGGAATGGCCGGTGCTTCAGTCGCGGGACTTTTCGCGGCGATGAGAAATAAACCAGAAGCTCAGTTCAACACACCGGATGCTGCTGTCGTGACAAAAACTTACGACTCTCATCCAGCTCACCAGTGCCGCCTCGATACTTATTTCCAAGGTGCTCTTTGTGAAAAATCACATTCGGAAGATGTGTCTCAAAAAGATGAAGTTCAGGGAACCTGTCACGGATCGACCGGACAAACTTCTGGGCTTCGTCCGCTTTGTTGGTTTAAGCCGAAAGTACTCTAGTCGTTATAAAAAAAAGAGGGCCTTGCGGCCCTCTTTTTTTGTCTTTTTTTCTCAATAACTACTTCTTCAAAAATTCCATCAGATCCTTCCATGAACCTTCGTCAGCGGCCTTATTGTAGGCCACCCGGATGTTGTACTTCTTCCCAATTTCCGTTGCCATTGGGTTTGTGAAAGCGTGAGTCGCCCCCTTGTAGTTTACGACTTTGTAATCTGCTTTCAGAGCTTTCATTTCTTTTTTAAAATCCGTTCTCTGTTTGGCCGGGACAAAGGGATCGGCCAGACCGTTGATTGCGAGAATGCGAGTTTTGATTCCCTGAGACTTCATTGATGTCTCGAGTCCACCGTGGAAGCTTACGACCCCAGCGATGTCTGATCCCGAGCGCGCGAGGTTCAAAGCTTGAGTTCCGCCGAAGCAGTAACCGATGACGTAAATTTTTGAAGCATCGACGTGTGGATCCAGTTTCGCGAGTTGAATGTATTTATTGAGGCGAGCAATTCCCAATTCGGGGTTTTTATAAAAGGGTGTCGCAAGTCCCTGGGCCTCAGTTGGGGTTTCAACCGTCTGACCATTCCCAAAGAGATCAACCGGAAGAGTGGCGTAGCCCGCAGTATTGAGCATCACAGATCTGTCCTGGATGTACGGAGTGCGTCCCCACCATTCGTGAACGATCACCACGAGAGGAACTTTATCTTTCATGTCTTTTGGCATGGAGACATTTGCCTCGAAAGTTTTCCCTTCTTCAGTGAAAGTCACTTTGGGAGAGTAATTATCTGTCGGTTTTTTTGCTTTTTTTGTGTGACCGCAAGAGACGATCAGAGTCAGTAAGAGAGCAGGAATAATCGATTTCATAAAACTCCTTAATGGTTAATGGAGTAATAATAACCGAAGGACTAGGGAACGGTATAGTTAGCAATTTGTTGTTTAAGGGAGGGATACATCGCACTCAGCTCAGCGCGAGATTTCATATGAAAGTTTTCATACTCAAAGCCAGGTGCGCAAGTGCAACCAAGAAGTGCCCAACCATCCTTACGGGAAACTCGGAGTTTGGTTCCCTGCCAGATCCCGTGGGGGACGATCACTTGGGGAGTTTCACCGAGGTCAATTCTATTCCCGATCGTAATTGTCAGCCCCGTGCCGTCGGGTAAAATCTGAAACATCTCGACAGCGTCACCGGCGTAGAAATGAAAAATCTCATCTTGATCCACTACGTGAAGCGCAGAAAAACTCTCATCGGTCACAAGATAGTAGATTGCGGTTGCTTCAATCCGTTCGCCAAGCGCAGATTGAACCTTACGCTTTGAGCGGTAGGTCTCGCGGTAAAAACCTCCTTCCAGGGGAAGGGGAGTAAGATCAAATTTTTTAATCACTTCATCTTTGGTCATTCAATGTAATCCGAGTTTTTGAAGAATTTTACCTCAGGATTTTTGTCTTGGGCAAGTTTTAAGTCCCATTCATTTCTCACGGCGTAGCAGACCCGTTTCTCGCGATCTTCCATGATGACACTTGAGTACTCAAAACAGAATTTATCTTCGGACTTCTTGTCAGGGAACTTAAGCCAACGGACTCCGGCCCATGAGACTGCTTCGTATGTGGCCTCGACTGAGTACTCATCTTCCAGACGAAATTTCACGACTTCAAACTGGAGGGCACCGACAGCACCGAGCATTTTTTCATTCGAGTTTCGGCGAATGAAAAGCTGAGTTGCTCCTTCTTCGGAGAGCTGCGAGAGGCCCTTTTCTAAATGTTTTGCTTTCATCGGATCTTTGGCCGTCACCCGCATGAATAGCTCGGGCGCAAAAGAGGGAATCCCCGTGTAGCGGATAAGTTTTTTCCCCATCGAGAATGTATCGCCAATTTGATATTTTCCTGTGTCGTAGAGACCGATGATGTCTCCGGCATGGGCCTCTTCGGCGATGTCCCGATCACGTGCTTGGAAAATGAGCGGTGTCGCGATCTTAATCTCTTTGCCGGAGCGGACGTGATAAATTTTATCATTCCGTGCGAATTTTCCTGAGCACACTCGCATGAAAGAAATCCGGTCACGGTGCTTGGGATCCATGTTTGCTTGAATCTTAAAGATAAATCCAGTGAACTCAGTATCATTGGGTTCAATCATAATTTGTTTGGAGGCAGAATCATAAGGAGGAAGAACTGCATTCCGAGACCGAGGTGTCGGAGCAATCTGAGTGATGAGATCTAGGCACTCTTTGACTCCGAAGTTTTTAAGTGCTGACCCGAAGAAGACCGGAGTCTGAATTCCGGCAGAGTACTCTTCCATACTGAATTCGGGAATGAGTGTTTCTACCATCTCGAGTTCTTCTTTCAGTTTCTCCGCAATGGGCGCACTAATTGCTTTGGCCAGCTCAAGTGAGTCGAGATCAGAGGCATCAATGAAGTGCGGAGTGAAAGGATCCTTGGAATCCTTGAACGAAAGAATCTTTTTTGTTTTGAAATCGTAGACCCCTTTAAAAT
>CANETG010000083.1 GCA_947440875.1 Bacteriovoracaceae bacterium | reverse complement strand
TGTCGAGACGATGGATCCGCCGATGATCGCAATCGCCATCGGGCGCAGTGATTCCGCTCCCGCTCCCCAAGCAAGGGCTAAAGGAACGGCCCCTGCGACCGTCGCAAACGTTGTCATCATGATGGGACGAAGACGCTTCGGGCAGGCGTCCATGAGTGCGTCACGGATACTCAGACCTTCGTTTCTTCTTTGGTTCGTGAAATCCACGAGCAGGATGGAATTCTTTTTCACAATTCCCATGAGGAGAATAAGACCGATCATCGAGTAAAGATTGAGCGTTTGTCCGGTCATCCAAAGAGCAATGAAAGCACCGGAGAAACTAAACGGAAGGGCCATGAGCACGGTGACTGGATCGATAAAACTATTGAACTGAGTCCCGAGAACCATGTAGGCGATGAGAATCCCCATCAGAAGCGCAAATACGAGCGACGAGAAAGCTTCACGATAAGTTTCTGCGGCCCCCGATTCGACCAAGGAGTACCCAGGGGGAAGATGTTTCTCAACGATTTTTTTCACACTCTCCAGAGCTTCACCCTGTGATTTTCCTGGAGCAATCCCCGAATAGATATTCACCGCGCGAGTTCTCGAGCGGCGGTTAATCGCTTGAACTCCGGGAAGCTCTTTGACTGTCACCACGTCGAGAAGTTTAACCACCTCACCCTGGTTATTTCTCACCCAAATCTTTTCAAGATCTTTGAGCTTATCTTTGGAGGCATCGGCCATTTTCACACGGATATCGTTTCGGTGACCATCTTTTGAGTATTTTCCAACGACGGCACCACCGATCAATGCATTGATGGTTTTGCCAACTTCTTGGACCGATACTCCGCGGAGTTTTGCTTTCTCGCGGTCCGGGAAGACTTGGATTTCCATGACCGATTCTTTATAATCGGTATCCACATCCACATAGATTCCGGAAGCGCGCATGTCGTCCATCACCTTTTTGGCGGCACTAGTGAGGATCTTAAAGTCACCACCGGTCAGGGTGAATTCAACGGGGAATCCCCGACCAGAGGCAGAGAATCCCCCCTGAGAAGTATCCTGAACAAAGACCTTGGCACCCGGGAAAGTTTTAAAGTGAGCACGCATTTCATTGAGAATATCAGGCTGATACCAATTCGTTCCAGTTGTCGGATTGATGGGACGATCTTTCGGATCTTTCAGCGTCACAAATAAATTGGAAGAGCTGGCATCTGCGGCCCCGCCGAAACCACCGACGGCAACGAAGTAGCGCGCCACCGAACCGTGTTTCATTAAGTAGTCTTCAATGATTTTGGTTTTTTGATTGGAAAATTCGAGCGATGATCCGTCCGGCGATTTGACTCGCATGAGGAAGTTACTCGTATCTTGCACCGGAGTAATTTCTTTCGGAATGAATTTTACCATGAAAAAACTCACACCAAAAAAGATCAGAGAACTCAAAAGTAAAATCCAGCGATGGGTGAGCGAAAAGTCGAGCATCCGCGAGTAACCATTCACCATCCAGTCGAAGAAATTATCGACCGCTAGACCCAGCTTACTTTGCCGTTTCGTTTCTTCCATGAACCGGCTTGTGCGCATGGGAGTCAGAGTTATGGCCTCAATGTAGGACAGAGCAACCGCCACCGAAATTGTAATACCAAATTGAAAGAAGAATTTTCCGATGATTCCGTCCATCATCGCGACGGGAAGAAATATCGCCATAATGGCAATGGTCGCCGCCAGTGCAGCGAAGGAGATTTCATTCGCTCCATCCCGGGAAGCCGAGACTTTATCTTTCCCGTTCTCGTGGTGACGGTAGATATTTTCCAAGACCATGATGGCATCATCCACCACGATACCGATGGAAAGAGAAAGACCTAAAAGAGTGAACGTATTGAGAGTGAAATTTAAATACTTAAGAATAATAAACGCCCCGAGGATGGACGTAGGTATTGCCAGGATGACGTTGAAGGTGGCCGCAAAAGATCCGAGGAATAACCAACAAACGATCGCAGTGAGAATCGCCGAAAAAATCATGTTAAACTGGAGCTCGTGGACCGAGGCATCGATGAATTTAGTCGTGTCAAAATTGATCGCCAGTTCAACCCCAGGTGGAAGATCCTTTTGGAGATCGGCCATTTTCTTTTTCACGCCCTCAGCAACTGCGATGGTATTGGTTCCGCGCTGTTTTCTAATACCAAGGCCGATGGCGTTTTTTCCATTCGAGCGGGATATCCGGCGAACATCCGCGATTCCCTCCTCAATCTTGACCACATCACCAAGAAACATCGGTGTGTAATTGGGAGCTCCCCCACGACGAATGATGGGGAGTTTCTCAAACTCCTGAACACTTTTAGCTTCACCCAGAGTCCGGACGTTTTTTTCAGTCAGTGGGTCCTCGATAAAACCGGATGGTGACTCTTTATGTTCGGCCTGGATGGCGTTAATGACATCACTCACAGTGAGTTGTCTCTTATTGAGCTCATCATTCATTACCCACACCCGAAGATTGGGATCGATGTAGCCCGCAAGGAAGACATCGGCCACTCCCGAGACGGTTTGAAACTTATCTTTTAAAACATCGCGCGTGTAGGCCATCACTTCTTTGGGAAGCATATTCGGCGCCGTGACTGCTAAGAACATGATCGGACGATCATCCGGGTTAACTTTTGAAATCGTCGGTGGATCAATGCTGTCGGGAAGTAAGCGCGCCGCTTGGTTGATCTTGGCCTCAATTTCAGAAACTGCGACGTCGATGTTTTTATCGAGGTTAAACTCCACTGAAATGTTGGCGTTCCCGAGCTTGGCGGTCGACGTGATCGTTTTCACGCCCTCGATCGAAAGCACTGCCGATTCAATCGGATCGATCACATCAAGTTCCATGACTTCGGGAGCAGCTCCCTCATAAATAATGTTGATGTTAACGAGGGGGAAATCCACATCGGGTAACTGGGAAATACCCATTTTCCGCATGGAAATAAAACCAAAGATGATCATGGCGGCCATGAGCATCCAGGCAAAGACTGGTTTGCGGATAGAAATATCGGAAAGACTCATGGGAGAACTCCGGTGGAGGCTTCGAAGTTTTTATAAATCATGTGCGAACTGGCCAGAAGCGAATCATGCGAGCGTTTTGTCTCAATAAAAAGATTCAGTGACTGAAGGACATCAAGGTTTGTGGCCTGACCGTAGGAATAATCTCTGAGGTTAAGTCGGTACGCTTCCTCGGCTTTTTTCAGAGCGTCTTTCATCGTCTCAAGCTGAGAAATACTAGCGATGAAATTTTGATAGAGAATCGTGAGATCCCTTTCCGCGGCCCTCAGAGATTGGTGTGAGTCGAGCACCGCCACTTTGCGATTTTCGACGGCTTCACGAACTGCGGCCTGACTTCTTCCGCCTTCAAAAATGGGTACACTCACTTGGACAGCGGCGTCCCATTCTGAAGTTTGCAGAATACCGGTGCGGTCAAAGTAGTAGTTCCCCACAAAATCAAGCGATGGGTAGTGGGCACCCTGAGCGATTGTGACTTGTGTGTCGCGGAGTTTTACTTGTTGGAGAGAGGCCTGAATGTCCGGTCTCATTTTGAGTTTTTCCAAATGCGCTGACAAGGATCCAGGATCCGTCGGCATGATCGACAGTTCCGCGAGATCAGCTGGTTTTGTTCCCGTAAAAAATTCAAAGGATCTCTCTGCTTCGATGAGGTTGATGCCTCCCTGTTTGACTTGGGTCAGGGCCGTGAGGAGCTGGGCCTCGGCTTGAACAAGCTCACCTTGTCTAGAGCGCCCGACACTCGTTCGCGAGCGAAGCTCTTTCACGCGATTTTCTGAAAGGCGCATGAGTTCTTTTAAATTTTCCGCGTCGAAGCGGGCCATCATGAGAGTGTAATAGGAATTAATGACGAGTTGGTACAAGTTGATTTCCGTGGCACTTCTTTGGAATTCAGAAAGTAGAAGATCTTCTCTGGCAAAATCGTAGGCCCCTTTGATGCCTCCACGAAGAATTGGCTGCTCAAGACGAATGGCAGCCGAGTACTGGCGAGTCAGAACGAAAGCACGATTCAATCCGCTGGCAATAGGCTGATCAATTCTCGTTTCATTCCCTACTCCCCTCAGAGTCGGCAGTAAAAAACCACGAGCGCGGGTGATCCGGTCTTTTGCCGCTTCTTTTAAAGCATCCGAGCGCTTCAGGTTTTCCATGTTCCGCCTAGCGGAGTCAAACGCTTCTTTGAGAGAAATTGCCGAGTGCCCAGGCATCGTCACAAAAATAAGAAATAAAAAAAAACGCATCGGAATTAACCTACTTTTATGTGATCAGTGAGTTTATCGAGGATTTCTGGCCCTCTCATCAAATCATCCCTTTCACTCTTTGAGAGGAAGACACGATCGAATGCAGTTTCGGTCTCTCTTTAAAGAGAAACAAAAATCTCGATTGAGTCCATGCTTTCATCTCTGACAACTTAAATCAACTTTTATTACCTCAGAAAGAAAGAACTTGTAAGGTGCCAATCCTGCTCAAGAATTGAAAAGATAGCATGTACTCATGTTTCTCAAGGAGGAGTCTATGAAACATCTTTTACTCGCTACTTTAGTTAGCGCTTCTTTCCAAGCTTTCGCTGATGCTACTTATTTTGAGTCTCTCGATGTGAAGGCCGTCCATGACGAAGAAGTCATGTTCGAACAAAAAGGTGTCGCTCCCCGCTTCGCTGTTGCTCACACTTTGAATGTTGAACCAGTGCTTCAAAAGACGGGCAATGTTTACAGCTGGACTCACCAGGTAACTGCGCCGAATGCCGTGTCTCTCAATTTTGGATTCTCAGAGTTCTATTTGCCAGAGGGCGCTGAATTAAACATCTATTCAGCAGATCGCTCGCAGTTTATTCGTTCGTTCACCGCTCTTGATAACAATCCTCATCGTGAACTTTGGTCACCAGTGATCATGACCGACGACGCGATCATTGAACTCACTGTTGCGTCTGAAGTGGCCCATCAAGTTTCTCTCAAACTGACTCACGTCGGTCAGGGATTCCGGACCTTCGGTCAGTCGACTCAAAAAGCTGGATCTTGTAACATCGATGTTTCTTGTGCCGAATCTCGGGGTTGGGAAAATGAAGTGAACTCAGTCGGAGTAATCTCTACCGGGGGGTCACGCTTTTGTACAGGCTTCATGGTCAACAACACCAATAATGATAAAGCACCGCTGTTCATGACAGCGGCGCACTGTCGGATCAATTCAGGCAATGCAGCGACTCTCGTCGTTTACTGGAATTATCAGACTTCAAAATGTAAGGGAGCTCGTGACGGAAAACTCACAGACTTCCAAACGGGTTCAGTTCACCTTGCTTCGGGAACACGCTCTGACTTCGCCCTAGTGAAACTTAACTCTCTTCCCAAAGCAGAATGGAACGTCACATTTGCCGGTTGGGACGCGACAGGTGCCGTTGGGACTCCAGCCGTGGCGATTCACCATCCGGATGTGGATGAGAAATCGATATCATTTGAAAACGACGGTACAGTTCTTGCGTCTTACGGTGGACAAGACTCCCCGGGAGACAGCACACACGTCAGAGTCATTGATTGGGACAAAGGAACAACGGAGCCAGGATCGTCTGGATCTCCACTCTTTGACTCAAATCACCGGGTCATTGGTCAGCTTCACGGCGGTGGCGCAGCGTGTGGAAATGATCTCTCTGATTATTACGGTCGACTCCATACTTCTTGGAAGGGTGACGGGACTCCGAAAGGAAGTCTGAAAGACCATCTTGATCCGGATAACACCGGTAAACTTACTACTGACACGATCTAGTTGAAAAGAAAGCCCCGGTTCCCCGGGGCTTTCTTATTTTACCTTACTTAAAAATCCTTTATCATTTATTGATGAAGCAAAAAACAATTGGTCACTTTTCTCAGTGGAATGGCCAAGGATGAATTCACGTATTTCTCCAGCGAACATGATTGCCCGCGAGCTTAAATATCTCACGATAGGTACTGCTTTCTTTTTACTCCTCTTCCTTGGCTTAATGGCCATGGGTTACATCAACTACAATAAAAAGATCGTCAATTTCGGATTGGTCAATCAAACACATAAGGTCATCAATGATCTTCAAAAGCTTGAGACTCTCGTCCAAGAAATGGGGAGTCATAATCGCGCTTACGTCATCACCGAGCAAGAATCCTATCGCATTAGAATGAATGAACTCGCTGTCGAGATGGAAAAACTCGTCGATGAAATAGATAGCATGACCCGCGAAAATTCTGGCCAGCAGAAGAAATTAAATCGTCTCCACCGCTCAATGAATGACCTCATCGATTACTCACAGCTTGAGATCAAACTCATCCAAGAAAAGCGAAAAAACGAAGTCGTCAAGATGATCCGGGATGGGAAGGGACAAAATCTGGTGTCACTGATATCCAGAGGTATGAACGAGATAAGGTTCCAAAAAGAGGGTCTATTAAATGTGAGGCTCGAAACTTATAAACAAGAAGAAACCAAATCCGCTATTCTCATTTTGTTGGCGACGATCAGCGCCTTTTTCGTCCTGACCATGGGATTTTTTTTCGTGCGTCGGCAGCTCAATCGAAGGATAAAAATTCAGTCCGAGCTTAATAATCTGACCATGGTTCAGAAAACTATTTTGGATTCTGCGGCCATCGGACTGATCGCTCTGGACGCGCATGGGATGATTAATTTATTTAATCCTGCGGCCGAAGCTCTCACCGGGTACAGGTTGAGTGAAGTGCTGGGAAAAAATCCGACGATTTTCCATGATGCAAGCGAGCTCGCAGTAATGGCCGATATTCTTTCGAAGGAATTGAAAGAAGTTATCCCCTTGGGGACAGAAGTTTTCACCTCCCGAGCTAAACGCGGTATCGTCGAGTCCGATCGATGGACATACATTAAAAAAGATGGATCAACAGTTCCCGTTCGCCTCAGTTTCAGTGCGCTCAGAGACGAAACTAACGAGATCACTGGCTACTTGGGGATCGCCTACGACATCACCAAACAAATTGAATTTGAAACAGAAATCGTTGAGGCAAAAGACTCTGCCCTCAATGCAAACAAGGCAAAATCGGAGTTCCTGGCCAATATGAGCCATGAAATTCGGACGCCGATGAACGCTATTCTGGGGATGGCAGAGCTCTTGAAAGAAACGAAGCTCGATGATGACCAAAGAAAATACGTGCAAACTTTTGGCCGCGCGGGAGAGAGCCTTCTCAGTATTATTAACGATATTCTTGATCTCTCAAAAATCGAGGCCGGTCATTTTGAGCTCGAGAAATCTTCTTTTTCACTTACCACCGTAGTGGAAAAAGCAGTTGAGCTCATCGCACTTAAGGCGCATCAAAAGCAGATCGAACTCGCTGTCGATATGAGTTCTCAACTTCCCGATCATTTCGTAGGAGACGGGAATCGCCTTCGGCAAGTGATGATTAATCTCCTTGGGAATGCGGTCAAATTCACCCGCCAAGGAGAAATTCTTCTCACCTTAAAACCAGGGTTGAATCTGGGTGATAAAATGGAAATCATCATCGAGGTTCAGGACACCGGCATTGGGATGACGCCTGAGCAGTTACAAAAACTCTTCGATCGCTTTTCGCAAGCTGATTCCTCTATCACGAAAGAATACGGAGGAACGGGCCTGGGGCTATCGATTACCAAGGAACTTGTTGAGTTGATGGACGGAAGAGTGGAAGTCGAAAGTACTTTCGGTATCGGCACTCGGTTTATTGTGACCATAACACTCGTCAAAGATCAGACGTTTACTGAGGACCCCCAAGAAATGGAGATGAAAGACGACCGCGTTTTAGTGGTGGATGATTCTCGAACAAACCGCATGATTCTTAGAAAACTTCTCGAAGCAAGACAAGCTCTCGTGACCGAAGCCGAATCCGGTGAAACAGCACTTGAACTCATCCGTGAATACGAAGGAAAAGGTATTCCTTTTCATCTCATCCTCCTCGATAGCGAAATGAACGAAATGGACGGGTTCCAAGTCGCCAGTTGCATTCAAAAAGAGTCCTCGCTCCAAGGACCCCTGCTGATCATGCTCACCTCCGACAACACACCTGGAGATTTTGCCAAAGCGCACGAACTTGGCTTGAGAAACTATCTCGTGAAACCCGTGATGAAGAAAGATCTCTTCTTAGCGATCCAGAGATCGATCACTGAAGTGTCTAATCCTCAGGAATTCACAGAGGTCGAAACGAATGATTCTCTCCCCGGTCGGCTGTCCATCCTTTTAGCTGACGACAATGATGAGAATCGACTCGTGATTATTTCTTTTCTTAAATCCTACAATTGGAAAATTGATGAAGCCAAAAACGGAAGAGAGGCAATCCTTCTGTATCAAAAAAACAAGTACGATATGATTTTAATGGACATGCAAATGCCTGTCATGGATGGATACTCTGCGACCGTTGAGATAAGACTGATGGAAGCTTCTAAAAAGGATGTCCGCATCCCCATCATCGCACTCACCGCGTATGCTCTGAAAGAAGAGATGAGTAAAAGCTTTGCGGCGGGCTGTGATGAGCATGTCACCAAACCCGTCTCCAAAGCAGGCCTACTTGCTTCGATTGAGAAGTTCACCAAGAATTACACATTCAAGATCGATCCAGACTTAAAAGAACTGATACCTGATTACATTGAGAAAAGACGTGGAGAGTTAAGTGAATTGAAGACACTCCTCGAGAATCTTGACTATCCGTCCATCCAAAAGATCGGTCATAAACTCAGAGGCTCTGCTGGATCGTACGGTTTCCCTATCCTTTCTGAGACCGGGAAGGAAATTGAGGAAGGTGCACATGACCAGGACTTCGAACGAGTCCAAAAAGCTCTCTCACTTTATGAAATCGTCATGTCTCGGATTAAAGTGAAATACACCTGAGTCAGTGAATGAAAACGAGAAGACGCCAAACTCATCGGCTAGCCGTTTCTTTCTACTCTCAATATCCCCGACTTGCTGTAAGAAATCTCCTTACTCAGAGTCTCCTGAATAAGTTTTACAATCTCAAACTGATTGCTCTTATCGTCGTCAAGATCCGTATGATCAAGTGGCGAAAGGATATTCTTCACGTCGGTCATTTCATGGCGACGGGCCACATGGGGTCCGTCATTTAAAAAGAGTGATGTCTCTCCGAAAATATTAAGATGTTTTCTCACGTTCTGAGAAATGACGTCATTTTTAAAACCAACTGCGTCCATCGTTACCAGAAGATCAACCGGGCGGAAGCCGTGCTCAAGGCTGTCGAGAGCGTCAGCTATTTCAACTGCCGTGTCTCCACCAAAACTATGACCCACTAAAACAACCGGCTGGTTGAGTGCGACTTTTTTAATCTCTTTAATGATTTCATCTTTCTGATCCCAACCGTAGATGCGTGAACCTTTCACACTCTCGGCCAAGCGACCGACACCGGCATATCCACTTTCAGATTTTGAAGGGGAACTCAAAATATCAAGGCCCTTAATGAAAATAATCGCAGGTCTTTTTTGGGTACCTTCTCTTTCTTCAACTTTCTTAATTTCTCTGACGGCCTCTGGGACCTGCTCTTTTACCTGATCCTGAACAATATCTTTGGTGCTCAAATCAGGTTGAGGAACGGAAGGCAAACTCGGCAATGAAGGAGTGGGAACAGACGGAAGAGACGGCGCGGACGGAGCTTTCGACGAAAGATCCACTTTGTAATCCGGTTTCTCTTGGGGGAGGAGTTTATCTCCCAGACCGCCCAGAGCGTCTTTAAGTTTTGCTTTTTCCTTAGGACCAAGTTTCCTTGCCTGGGACTGAGCGAATGAACCAAGAGTAGTAAGATCAGTTTTCACTCTTAAATATTAGCACTTGAAATGCTCTTGATCCTGAGGGGGCA
>CANETG010000082.1 GCA_947440875.1 Bacteriovoracaceae bacterium | reverse complement strand
TGCGAACCAGATTGAGCTCCAGACTGCGAACCAGACTGAGCACCTGATTGCGAACCAGATTGAGCTCCAGACTGCGAACCAGACTGAGCACCAGATTGCGAACCAGACTGAGCACCAGATTGCGAACCTGATTGGTTGCGGCCTGGTTCAAAATTTCCGTCGATAGTTGATTTGGGTACGCACACTTTCTTCGTGGCCTCTACGTTTGCCTCTGGGCCCGGGGCCCCTGCAGGAATTTCGTAACGCTCAGAAGTTGTCCTTCGACACGTGACCTGACGACAGTATTGATCACCTTCAGCGACCATATCTGCCATCGTGTATGCCCCACCCTTCGAGCGGCAGAACGAAACTGCTTCATCAACGAAGCTGTCCGCCATAGCACTTGCTAGAGGAAGCATAAGGCCCAGTAGTACAGGGAAAAACTTTTTCATATTCCTACCCAATTTTTTGTCTCCCTACCCGTGGGAGAATTCTTCACTTAAATATTAACACTTGATAAAGACAGAGCTATCTCTCGGCAAAATTCGCCGGGCATGACTCTTCTTCGTCAGTTCAATATCGGTCGAAGCTCAAAAAGACTTTAGATGTATCGAAGACTGGAAAGACTATAGATGTTGCTGTAATCTCATGCCGTTATGGACATTTTTACAAATAATATCGTTGGCTGGCTCATCGTTATCCTCTTAATAGGTGCTGGATTTTATACGATGAGGATCATCGGAGAAGAGAAGTCGTCTTTTAAAGATGACTCCTATCAGGTCACCTTCGGTGACCTTCTTCTGATGATTCCCAACTGGTGGTCGATCACCTCCCAAACTGAAAACGAAATCCGATTTGAACGGACCGACACCCGGTACGATTGGTACGCCGTTTTCCAGTACCTCCCCACGCATGAAGGAAAAGATCTTCCGAAACTTTTAGAAGAAAAATTAAATCTCGAGCAAATGGAATTCGATGAAGACGTCGTGTTCGAGACAGACTCGCGCGTTCTCTTCCGCGATTCAGAAGTTCAGGAACTTTTTCAAGAAGTCATCCGCGTGGAAGGGAAAGGATCCCAAAGGGTGATCGAGCGCTTCTACTATGATGTCTATCTAATGCGCGCGCTGAACGACCCAGGATATTTTATCTTCGAGTCTCGAAGCTCCGTTCTCAATGGCTTAGTCGAGGGACCTTACTTCGAAGAAAGCCTCTCAGAGCTCGAGCTAATAAATAGATCGGAAGCTTAGAATTACTATTCATGACTTCGGTGCTGTTAGTGGATAAAGATGCCTCACACAAGTGAGGTTATCCATGAAAAAAATTTTTACTCTTATCGCTCTTTGTCTCTCTTTAGCCGCGGTCGCCGGATTGTCTGAACCACAGCAATTGGTAGTCGTTGAAAAAATCGCTAAAGAACATCGGAGACAGATGCACATCGAAAATTTTGATGATGTCGAAAGCTACGTAGAAAAAGTGACCAAGGCCCGTCTCAATGAGCTGATGAAGAATAATTCGGAAGTAGAAGCTCCATTAGACAGCGACCAAGTCGCCTCTCTTCAAGCTTGCATGAAAAGAAGTAAAACTTGCTCGCTCTTTCTTATTTCACTCACCGGTTCTTGGTATGGTGGAGATGTCAGAACTCATAGCTACGTTCTCCTAAACCCGGAAACAGGTAAGACAGAAGAAATCATGCACGAAGTGTATGCTGAGTAATTTCTAAGCCAGGGAAGGCTTAATTTCTCTTCGGAGCGAATCCGCGAATCTTCTCGATGATAAAATCGATCAGTTCTTCATCCGAGCTGAAAACGTCTTCAACGAGTTCATTGGAAAGAAGGAAGTTCTTCACGCGGATGGCGATGTTATGAAGAGACTCCATCAGATAGAGTCCACCGATGTTTTCGCCGTTGAAAGATTTAATGATCTCTTTTCGAGCGTGGTTAAACATTTCCGTTTCAGTGATGTCACCCGGGATATCTTCGCCGAATTTTTCTTCGACTTCTTCGATGGCTTGCTCTTTGATGTTTTCATCAGTCGCAAAGCTCACACCAAACTCCGTCGCTAGTGCTTCAATGAGATCAGCGCGTGAATCAGGGGCAAATTCGATCATCTCAGCTTGCTTCAAGTGATTGATCGCATATTGTGAGAGCGCTTTCAGCGTTTCAAAATCAGTCTTCATCAAAACTTCCTTAAATAGGTATTTCTCAGATAGGATAACTAAAAACTCGACTGCTCACAAGTTAAAGCGTTGATTTATTTTAACTTTTTGAGAACTTTTTCGTGATTTTCGAGGTTATGCCCTTTACCGCTGACCGCTCACCCATGAGAACAAGGAACGTAGCATAAAGAATCCCTACGGCACTTATTTGCACCGTGAGCGTTATGCATTTCGTAAGAAATGGTTGAGAGAAAAATTCTGGTTTTAGGAACAAATGAAGGATGATTCCGGTTCCTAAGGTAGCGGCTAAGACTTTGAATATCCTACGAGAAAAGAAAAATCCCCAACTCAGATTCAGCTCTTTTCTTAAAAACCAGCTCTGGATTAACGCATTCACGAGGACCGAAAGGGTGGTTCCTAAGGCGAGAATCTTGAAGCCATAAGTGGGGGTCATGGATAAACAAAAAGCGATGTTGAAGGCGATGGAGGTCAAAGAAGCGATCACCGGAATCTTCTGACGGTCCAGTGCATAGAAAGTGGGAACGAGAATTTTGTACAGACCATAAAAAGGGAGCCCCAGAGCGTACATTCTCAATGCTTCACCAGTCATGAGAGTCGAAAGACGATCAAAGCGACCTCTCTCAAAAATCACATTCACAATCTCGTCTGAAAGCCCATACAGAATAACCAAAGCAGGCATGACCGTTAGAAACGAAAGATAGTAACTCTGCTGAAGCTGCGCCTTGGCCCCTTCGATGTCTTTCTTTTTCCACGCTTCGGAGAAATGCACGAGATTAGAATTTCCAATCGACACCGAGAGAATTCCTACTGGCAGCTGGAATAATCGGAAACTGTAATTGAGCCACGAAGTGGCACCCACAATCGTTCCGGTAGCGATGATCGTTGTAATCAGAAGATTCACTTGAGTGGCCGCAAATCCGATGAGACCTGGTCCAATTAAACGAAGAATCTTTTTTGCTCTCTCGGTCCAGAACTCTTGGGGCCACAGAGGTCCAAACCCTTTTTTCAAAATCATCGGGATCTGAACCGCTGCCTGCATGAATCCACCAAGCATGGCACCGATTCCGAGCGAATAAATGGGATGGTAACCATTCCGGTGTAAAACTCCCGAGAGAGTGAGCATCGCGAGAATACTCATCACATTATAGGAAGCGGGGGCGAGTGCCGGAATGAAAAAGACTTTGAGTGAATTGAGCGCACCCATGAAAAGTGCCGCCAGAGAAACGAAAGTGAGAAACGGCGCCATGATTCGTGTGAGATTCACACACAGTTCAAATTTTTCTGGGTCATTCGTAAACGCGGGAGCAAAAACACGAATAAGCTCCGGCGCAAAAATCATGATCCCAGCAGTGATACAACCAGTGACGAGAGCCAGTAACCAGAAGAGAGACCACATGAGCTCGCGCGCTTTCTGCTGTGATTCTTGATTGGCCTCTACGAACGTCGGAACAAAAGCAGAGGAAAAAGCCCCTTCGGCAAAGAGATCGCGCAGAAGATTAGGAATTCTATAGGCGACAAGAAATGCGTCCGTCACACCGCTGGCACCAAAGTACGCTGCCATCACTTGTTCTCTCACGAGTCCAAGGATGCGCGAGAAGAAAGTGGCGATGGCCATTTTGATGGAGGAGCGAATGATTGACATAAAAACATCTTCGCTCAAAAGCTAAAACATTTCACTCAGTTTTTCGGTTCTCTTTCGCCCCTACCTAGAGGGGCAAGTGTCTGAGTTGTCGTGAGCATTGGAGCAAGTATCTTTTTGTCACCTATCTCTTCTTACTTTCCCTCTAGTAAAGGTGAGTTGATGTTAGCCGAAACATCATTACAATCGTAGGGGCACGGTGGAATGATGAACGTAAGCAGGATGCGGGAAGGACGATCCCCTCCACTACTTCAGGATGAAGTTTTGGGACACCTTCACTTTCACACACACACCGGATTCAGAACCAAGGATTAGGTTTTGAGTCGAGAGAGACAAGGAGGCAATCCATGAAACTCGCCATCGCGGTTGAATCAAAGCAGCACCCCAAAAACCAGAATGACTACCGAGTCTGGTACCTCGAGATCGACGACAATGGACATGTCGTCAGTGTCGGAGTCAAAAGCAAGCAAGAGCTCGTCGAAGATCTCTTCGCTTGTTACCGGAAAACAGGAAAGTCGAATTGGCGGGCATTCCAAAAAGGGGCGGAGAAATCCACACCAGTCGAGGTTTTTGACTTTGTTTCCATGAACATGCACGAGAACACACATTTCGGAAATCTTCCGACACTAAGTGAGTTCCAGAACGTTCTGAACACACTTCAAAGCCGTCTCGAATTAAGATCGATAGCGTAAATTTAGACCTAGAAATATCTCCTCCCAGGATTTTGTTCTAGGCCTTTCCAAGGAAGGGGAAACCCTTCCTTGTTTTTTGTTTAAATCGTCAAATATCCGCCACCTTGACTCGCCACAATTGAGAAAATATTTCCAGAAAGGCCATTCTCATTGCCCCTACAGGTTAGGTATAGTTCTGTGTACCGATTAACATTTAGAATTTTTTCCGGAGAAACGTCACATGCAGACTTTGGCAATCATTGGTGCTCAATGGGGTGATGAAGGTAAGGGAAAGATCACTGATCTTCTCGCAGAAAAATGTGATCTCGTCGTGAGGTATCAGGGCGGACACAATGCCGGCCACACGATTTGGGTGAACGGACAAAAAACTGTTCTTCACGTTATTCCTTCCGGAGTTCTTCATCCGCACTGTCTGTCGGTGATCGGACACGGAGTGGTACTCGAGCCAGAAAATTTTCTGAAAGAGCTCGATAAAATTAAGAACATGACGAAAGTCACTCCTGATAATTTAAAACTCTCTTCCACAGCGACGGTCATCACGAGTTATCACAAACTCCTCGACGCCGCTCGCGAGACTCAGGGCCCGGAAAAAATCGGAACAACGGGAAAGGGAATTGGTCCAGCGTACGAAGATAAAGTGTCCAGACGAGCGGTGAAAGTGAAAGATCTCCTCGATAAGGACACTCTTGTCCGCAGACTCGCCAATGGTTACGCTGAAAAAGCGATCCTCTTTAAAAATCTTTATCAAATCGATTTCCCCACTATCGAAGAAGAAGTCGAACGTCTCTACTCTTACGGTCTTCAGATAAAAGATTACGTGACTGATACTTTTAGTCTCATCGATCAAAAACTCTCTGAGGGAAAACGTGTTCTTTATGAAGGTGCTCAGGGAATTCTTCTGGATGTCGATTACGGAACTTATCCCTACGTGACCTCCTCCTCAACAGCTGCTTCAGGAATTTATACCGGAGCGGGAGTCCCAGGCAGGAAACTTGAAGAAGTTATTGGTGTGGCAAAGGCCTATACGACCCGAGTCGGCGAGGGTCCGTTCCCGACCGAACTCTTTGACGACCTCGGAACTCATATCCAAACCAAAGGAAACGAGTTCGGGGCAACGACAGGCCGTAAACGCCGTTGTGGATGGCTGGATATTCCCCTCCTTCGATACTCCGTGAAATGTTCACAGCTTACAAGTATCGCCCTTACTAAACTCGATATTCTCTCCGATCTGCCGACGTTGAAAATTTGCTACGCTTACGAAGTAAATGGGAAAACAGTCGATTGCGCCTATCCGGGGATCAATCTCTTTGATGCCAAGCCACTCTATAAAGAAATGAAACCCTTCAAGGACACTTTCGAAGGTGACAAAGCTTCTCCGGAACTTGAGGCCTATATGAGCTTCCTCCAGGACGCTCTGGGTATTCCGGTGAAAATATATGCCTACGGACCGGACCGGAGTCAGATCGTTTTTAGAGATAATTTTCTCAAGTAGTTCGCTCGAGAAATGCAGTTTTTGCCTCCTATAATCTGACGGAGAAATCATCATAATTGTGTCACCCCATGACACAGAGATTTCTCCTCCTCATTTTTCTTTTTTCCTCCCAATCCTTTGCTGATGACTGCGTCCCAGTGAACCTCGTCACCGAAGCGGAGTCACCGTTTAAAAAAATCCCTGTCTACAATCAAGGCACTCACAATATTTGTTACGCCTACTCAGCGGCGCAAATTCTCGATTGGTATCAAATGAAAAACGGTGCCTTAAGGCGAAATGTTCATCCCCTCTGGGCCGCCCTTCAGTACGCGCTCGTAAGAAAAAGAGACAAGCTTGAAATCGGACATCCCAAAGAAGCGATGGAGAGCCTTCGTACCTCGCTTAACTGTGATTACGATGCCGTCGAGCTCGCAGTGAAAAGTCTTGGCAGTTCCGGACGGGCGCCCTCAGCCTACACTCTCGTCGACAATCTGAAAGAAGCCCTTCAAAAATATTGCCCACCCGAAAAAAGAACTTTCGTCATGGTTCCAGAAGTTGAGCGCCTCAATTACCGAACGCTCAAAGACGATTCGTCTTACGAAAAATTTCTCTCAACCAAATTTGCGACGGCACCATCTCCGGTCTCCATTTCTTATTGTGCCAATGTTTGGAGGCGTCCAGATTTTGATGGGATTGATACCGATCTTCTGGGAGCGCGAGATGTTGTCCGAAAAGGTTGCGAATATCACGAGTCGCTCGTCGTCGGTCAGAAAAAGATTGGCAACTCCTGCCACTTTCTCATTCGCAACACTTGGGGAAATCTGTGGACGAGTCACAATCGATCTTATGCCTGCGTCTGTAAAAATCAGGAAACCGGTGAAATGATCGACGATTGCGGACCGGAAACTCATGGAAATCCTAAATTTACCGTCGAAGCTTGCTGGATCAAAGGGGGAGATCTTGCCCGAAACATTGGTCAGATCACGTTTGTGAAATAAATGCCTCTTCTATCAGATGCGTTTCTTGGTGATAATGAGTGAGATGAAACTCTTGATCCTATTTTCCCTCATTTTTTCGCCAGCGCTTTTCGCTCGTTGCGAAACTTACACTCGGTACGGGGAAGCCACAGAAATTTGTTGGTTGAAAGAACATAAGGGTTTTTTTAGCCAACGGTGCCAGGGAAAGTGTGAGGCACGAAATTTTTTAGAGCAAAAACAAACCAGACCCACTTCGATTGATCGCTCTGGCGGAAAAAATCCGGCCGCTCAATACTGTAAGGCGTTTGGTTACAAAGTCGCAGTTCTCAAGAGTCCCCGTCAATCGGAGCAAAGCTTCTGTGAATTTCCGGATGGCTCACTCGTTGATACAAACGCCCTCGCAAGGTCACTGAAATGAAATTCCTTATTTTCATTCTCCTCAGTGTTTCTGCCTTCGCTCAGGATTGCGGGACCGTCAATTATCTCACGCAACCGAACTCTCCATTCAACCGCATTCCAGTCGCCGATCAAGACGGCCTAGGAATTTGCTACGCCTACACCGCCGCTCAACTGGTGGACTACCATCTTTTAAAATCCGGTCAGACAACTTCGGCGGTCATGCATCCGGCGTGGCTGGCCCTCAAGAGTAGTCGGAGACTTCTTTATTCGGGAACGGAGTGGGAAGCGATTACGAGTCTCAGGGCCTCAGGAAGTTGTAACTACGATCATGTTGAGTCCGCTTTGAATCTTTTCGGGGCTCGTGCGAATATGACCAGCATGCCACTTCTTGCTTTCCTCGAAGCCTATGAAACAGACATCGGCAAACAAACAAATCGCCGAAGAGACCCCATTACGACAGGAATTCGGGGCGCAGCTTTCACTAATGCGATCATGGCGACGTTCGACATTTGCCCGGATGATGTTCTCTTTGCCCGCCTCCTTCCTGAGTTAACAGCGGCCAATGAGACTTCCGTTCAATTAATCAACCGGATCGTAAAAGACGCCTGTAATCTTAATAATCTTCGCACTTATAATATTCCGGAGCCTCTGATCGCTCAACTGAGTGATGACGGCATAGCACTAGCATCGATTGATGACCAGATAGGAAAAGGCCCCTTCACTTTCGCCTACTGTTCGGCCACTTGGGATAACTCGAGCTACGTCATGAACCGTCTGGGAGCGGATGATGCTTGCGGAATGCATTCTTCCCTTGCTGTCGGCCGGAAAAAGATTGGTCAACAGTGCCACATGCTCGTGAGAAATTCCTGGGGAATTGGCTGGGGAGATTGGAACAAAAACGAAAAATGTCTGTGTAAAAATACCACTACCGGCGTTTGGGTGGATGATTGCACCGAAGCTCTCCACAACGACGGAAATCATTCTGTCGAGGCCTGTTATATCGGCATGGAACGCCTCGCACGCAATGTGCAGGATTTGACGACATTTAACCCTTAAACAGACTTCTTACCGCACCCTATTTTCCGGAATAACCCACTAAAAAATCTAAGTTTAGGGCCTAA
This sequence comes from Bacteriovoracaceae bacterium, assembly GCA_947440875.1. Taxonomy (GTDB): domain Bacteria; phylum Bdellovibrionota; class Bacteriovoracia; order Bacteriovoracales; family Bacteriovoracaceae; genus Peredibacter. The sequence goes on along the minus strand of CANETG010000082.1, from coordinate 1,411 downwards.
GAAAAACCCTATTTCTCACAACTTTGTATTTGACAAAAAACTTCAGAAACTCTAATTTGTAGTCCTTCGTTTGAAAGTGGTCCTGTAGCTCAGTTGGTTAGAGCACCTCCCTTTTAAGGAGGGGGTCCTGTGTTCAAGTCACAGCGGGATCACCATTCAACGAAAAACATTCAGAGCGAATTCCCGGTAATGCTCCCATCGTCTAGCCCGGTCTAGGACATCGCCTTTTCACGGCGGTAACAGGGGTTCGAATCCCCTTGGGAGTACCAAATTTTATAAAGCCCCGTTTATACGGGGCTTTTTTATTTCATGCTCGTATCCTGAACAAATTTTTCCCATTAATAATAATCTCGCAAGAATGCGCCCTTGAATTGTACATATATCGTATGTACAATTAGATATGAACTTCGTTTGGGACCCGATAAAATCTGACCTTAATTTAAAGAAGCATAAAGTTTCATTCGAAGAAGCTGTTACGGTTTTTTACGATCCACTTGCTCAAACTGCGAACGATCCGGATCATTCAGGTGATGAGGAGCGCTTCATTATCATCGGCTTCAGCCAAAAACAGAATCTACTTTTTATCGTCCATATTTATAAAGAAAATAAGGAGACCATTCGAATTATCAGTGCCAGAAAGGCAACCAAAAAAGAGCAAAAGGACTTTGAGGAACTATAGGAGAATACTTATGAGAAAAGAATACGATTTAAAAAAGATGAAGCTGAAGCCAAATCCTTACATTAATAAGCTTAAAAAAAGTGTCACCATAAGACTCGACACTGACGTTATTGAATATTTCAAAGACCTCAGTCATAAATTAGACATTCCCTATCAAACTCTGGTCAACGACTTCCTGAGAAACTGTAAAGACAATAAACTTCTCCCGAAAACGACCTGGAAAAAAGCAGTTTAATGAGACCTGTTGGTTCTTTGCTAAAGCGACCTCCTACTTTAATGATGGCGCCTCCTGGCCATCATGTGGTTGAGAAACAGGCACGCGTTTCAATCAAGGGTATTAGATTTTTTGTTAAGGCGCATATACGGAAAAATCGCAGCGATAAAATTCACTTACTTCCCGAGAATATTCTTTATCTTTTTTGGCACGGAGATCAGGAATATCCTCGCCTCGGAAAAGTTAAAGGTTATCCCGAGCACGCTGAAATTGATGCGGTTATTCAATTTTGGTTAAGCTACTGGCAAGGGGCCGGTCTGAAGTTTCCGAAAGACCTCGATCCATTCATGATCAAAGTCCTGATTGCCGTAGAGTCTAGATTCCAACTTCGAGCTGATCCAAAGGTTAAACACAGCACTGCTTTTGGGCTCATGCAGGTCACAGGTACAACGAGAGATGATCTCAGAGGTAAAAGAAAAAAAGATCATGTCCTTCTTAGAGATTTCTTTTTAGATTTA
>CANETG010000081.1 GCA_947440875.1 Bacteriovoracaceae bacterium | reverse complement strand
TCCAAGGCTCTTGAAGAATGAAGACGATCCGTATTTAAGACCAAACTGAGTGCGATCAACGACGACTTTTGTTTTTCCTGTCACTTCTTTGTCAGACCATTTCCAGTCGGTCACTTTGAAAGTGACTGGTTTTGTCTGACCAATCATGGTGAGGTCAGCGGTGACTTCGAGATCTTTGCCTACCATTTTAGTTTTTTTGATCACAAGTTTTGAATCTGGGTATTTTGCCGTATCGAAGAAATCAGCTGATTTCATATGCCCGAGGAACTTCTGAGCAGTATCGGCATCAGTGATGTCTGTGACAGTCATGCTGTTGAGGTCGACGATGATCTCTCCGCCAGTAAGTTCGGGCCCTGTGAAAACAAGGCTCCCACTTTTCACTTTCACAAGACCAGTGTGCTGGCCGGTCACTTTCTTCCCAACGTAAGTCACCTGTGTTTTGTCAGCGTCTACCATGTAAATCGTTGTCATCGGCTTGTTTTGTGCAAAAGCACTGCCAGAGAGAATAACCAATGAGAGTAATAAACTTTTCATAAATCTCCTTAGGGATGTTTTTAGTGATTCCATCATGAGGCCTCTTCTGATAAAAAAAAAGACAAACTTTTTTCTTAACTATATAAAAAAAACTTATCATTATGACATTTGACCAAGTCCTTGTATTTCATCGAATTGTTGAGACTGGAAGCTTCAAGGGAGCTGCTGCGGAGCTGCATAAGACTCAGCCGGCCATAAGTTTTTCTATCAAGAAGCTTGAAGAAGAAATGGATGCCCCTCTTTTTGATCGAACTAACTACCGTCCTGTTCTAACGGCCCATGGAAAAATGTTTTATGAAAAGTCTTTGCGAGTGCTTCAGGGGATGAATGAGCTCGAGGGACTGTCGAGTAGCTTTCATAAAAAAGAAGAGCCAGAGATTTCATTGTCTATTGATGGAATTTCTCCTCTGCCAAAGCTGCTCAAATCGTTCAGGGATTTTAGTGATCGGTACCCCAACACGAAGCTCAATCTTTCGTTTGATATCCTTTCTGAGGCGGAGAGAAAAGTTCTGAGCCGAGAATCTCTTTTTGGGATTACCTATTTTCTATCTAAAAATACTCAGCTTGAAATTGTTCCCATCACGAGAGTCAAAATGTTGCCTGTGATGAATCGGGAGTTGTTCCATTCAAGGAAAGTAAAATCTCAGGATGATCTTCTGGATATTTCGCAAATTGTCGTCGCTGATAAAAATAAAAACGGCGCGAGTTTTGGACTCCTCGAAGAAGGGAAAAAGTGGCACTTAACGGATGCCAATTTCAAGCGGGAGATCATTTTAGCGGGACTGGGTTGGGGTCATCTTCCGGAGCACATGATTGAGAGAGAACTTAAGGATAAAAAATTATCCGTCATCGATTTTCCGCAGATTCATCCTCGGGACCTTGAAATTAATCTGATCCGACTGAAGCGAATCAATCTCGGGATCGTGGCAAAATCTCTCTGGAATGAATTAACAGCTTTGCATGATTAGTCGGCATTGTTAGCATTATCCATGCTCAAACTTGGACTTTTATTTTTTCTCATCACTCCTGTCATTTCCGCGGTGATTGATGCTCCGATAAATCCCATCGATTTTCAGCAGAATCCCTCATCGCTTGAGTGGAGAAAAATTGAGACTAAGAATTTCGAATTGATCTTCCCAGAGGAGGTCTCAGTTGATGCCCAAAGAGTGGCCCATCTTTTAGAAAAACTTTATCCCTTTGTGATTCGCTCGCTGGAAGCGAGTCCCCCTAAAATTTCACTCGTACTCCAAAACCAATCCACCGTCAGTAATGCGTTCGTGACTCTTGCGCCAAGAAGAACGGAGTGGACTATTTCACCCACGATTGATCCCGAACTCTCGAACACTGAGTGGCTTAAGACTCTTGCGATTCACGAATTTCGCCATGTGGTTCAGTTCGAAAGAGGGCGCGAGGGTTTTAATAAAGTTCTCGAGTTCTTTTTTGGAGAAGTGGGGCAGGCGATTGGTTTGGGTCTTACGGCACCCCCTTGGATTTTCGAAGGCGACGCCGTTGGAATGGAGACCGCTCTCACCAATGCGGGAAGAGGTCGTCTTCCTCAATTTGAAAGGGACCTCAGAACACTTCTTCTGTCTGGGAAAAAATATAATTATGATAGAACGCACTTGGGTTCGTTTCAGGAATACATCCCCAATCATTACGTCTACGGCTATTTTACCACGAGCTACATGCGGAATACGTTTGGTGATAAGGCCATCTCACGAGTCATGTACCACTCCGCTCAGAATTCCATCAATCCGCTTTCGTTCTACAACACGATGGATGACACATTCCGAAAAGATTTTGAAGAGTTTTACCAAGACGTGATGAAAGATCTCCTGTCTCACTGGAAGAAAAAATACGATGAGTTGAAACCAACTCCGTTTGAGGTACTCTCTCCCAAAAAGAATAATGGCTGGGCCAATTACACTTATCCTCAGATCACAGACGAGGGGAAGATCGTCGCCTTACGAACTGGTTTATCTTACATTCCGCAGTTCGTTTCATGGGATGAGGGGAAGGAGAAAGTTCTTTTCTCACCGGGGCCTCTCCAAAATGAATACGCTTACCGTGTGAGAGAAAATAAACTTGCCTACGTTGAATGGGAAGTTGATCCACGCTGGGGTTACCGGGATTTTGGGCGGCTCAAAGTGTTTGATCTGAAGAAGAACCGTCACGTGCTCGATAAGCGTCGAACGAAGTATCGTCTCGCCGTTGGTGATCACCAAGGTGAGTCTCTTGCGGTGGTCGAGTGGGATGTGAAACAAGGCCAGGCGATTGTCGTTCTCGATCAGATGGGGGAAGAAATAATACGGCATCCCTTTGACAGAAATAAAGTGATCACTTCTTTAGATTGGATGAGTGATGAAGAGCTTGTTCTGGTCATCAAAGATCACAGCGACCAAAAAAGCATTCTTCGCTTTCATTTGAGAAGCGGCCTTGAAAGTCTTTTGGCAGGACCGGCTTTCATCAACTATGGCAACGTCAACGTGAGTGACGGAAAAATTTTGGTGGAGAGTCCTGAGTCTGGGATCGACAACATCTTTGTTGTTGAAGCGGCGGGGCTGCGGCAAATCACTTCAGCTCCCTTCGGTGCGTACGCACCGACTTTGCACCAAGGGAAACTCCTCTATGCCAACTATACGGTTAATGGTCTAGAAGTCGCTGAGAAAGAATTACCCTGGGAAGAGGAACAAAAATCATCCAATAGTTTTGTCCCGTTCTATGAAAAGTTTGCGGCCCTTGAGGGGAAAGAAAATCTTGATTTAAGTCAGGGTCAGGAAAATTTAAAAGTTGAAAATTACGATCAATTGAAAAACGCATTAAACTTTCACAGCTGGGCAATCCTCGCTCCCCCCCTTTCTCCGACGGTGACTCTGGCGGCTTTTTCGCGGGATATTTTAAACAAGTTTAGTCTCTCTTTTGGCGGTGAATATAATCTTAATGAAAGGACAACTCAGGGCTTTACGAGTGCGACTTGGTCTCAACTTTACCCTGTATTTGATCTTCGTGCGGCGTACGGAGGGCGAAGACAGGAAGTCCGTTTTCTTGGGCGTGATATCGAAGATAAGTGGGAAGAGGGTACTTTCGAGGCCGGTGTGCAGATTCCTTGGAATAAAATTTCTGGGAGATTCAATCAATCATTTAGCGCAAGAGCTTTCAGTCGACTGATCAAGGTGACGAGTAAACGATCCTCCGATTTTTCAGAAATTTCTGACGGTTCACTTTTTTCACCCGGGGCCGAATTTGATTATTCTCTCCTTTCACGAATGGCGCGAAGAGATCTGTATCCGCGATATGGTTTCAATCTGATGGGTTTGGCACAAGAAGGCCGAGACATCACTGGGAATGGAATGAAAGGAAGTATGAATTACCTTGAAGGCAGACTTTACCTTCCGGGATTAGATCTTCATCACTCCTTCCATCAGCAGCTCGCGTACGAACGACAACGAAACGATGCTTACCAATACGCGAGCTTTGTTTTTTATCCGCGCGGAACAACAAATGTTTTCCTTCAGGAGTTTTCAAAATACTCTGGCAATTACGCCCTGCCAATTGCGTACCCAGACTGGAACTGGTCTCGGTACTTTTACTTAAAAAGACTTTCTCTGAATCTTTTTTATGATTCACTCATCGGTCGCTTCCGAACCTTTGAATACCGCGCGAGTTCCTACGGCTGGGAAATTCTTCTTGATACCAACTTCCTTCGCATCGCTCTTCCTATCTCATGGGGAGTCCGTGGGAGTTACGTTCAAGAGGGCCTGAAACAGGATCAGAATTATGAAATCTTCCTTAAGTCGTTATTGGGAGTCTTTTAGAGACGCTGAGATTTTAGTCTCAGATGACCCTTCTGCTTATCGTGGGTTACCCCTTGAGGCCCTTTGTACTGATCCAGATGACATTCTTCGGATTATTTCTCATCCTTTGATTGAAGGGGATTGGGTTGATCTCGGATCCGGCTACGGTCATACTGTCTTAACTTACGCGGAACAATTTCCTGAGCGAAAGGCTATTGGAATCGAGAAAGAACTTTCACGAGTTGAGCTGTCGCGAAAAATTTCTCAAGACTTAAATCTTCCTAGTCTATTTATTCACGCCGATCTCCTCCATTCTGAGATCCCAAGTGCTAAGACTTATTTCCTCTATTTTCCGCAAGGTCACGTGCTCGATCGGATTCTTTCTGTCCTCCAGCGAAAGAAAAATATTTTCCTAGTCGCTATTGAATCACACGGTGATCTTTTTCACCGCTTGAACAAAGAAAAGTGGCTTGAGCTTTCGGCGTCCATTCCCATCCAGGGCAAAAGACACGATAGCATTGCTCGAATTTATTTCTCACAGGGCCTTGGGGTATCTCTCCAGGGCCTCCATGAATATAGCTTTCGAGAGTATTTTTTCGCCATCCTCCAGGATGAGGTGACTTGGCTCGGGGAGAGTTTTGGCCTCTATGCTAGCGTAGACGCCTATACTTTAGTTCATCCACCGCGAACTATCGATGAGAGAGAAGTCGTCAAAATCATGACAATGGATGAGCTAAGTCTGCAGGAGAAGTTTCTCGTTGAGCTCAGACGATTGGGAGAAATCCAGATCACAGCAGATGGAAAACGTTATGCCGGAACACTTCGTAAAATCATCACGAGTCCGGCATTTTCGGTAGAATTATCCAGCGGTGAACGGATAGAATGGCAGAGTATCCAATCGATCAAACAGGGACAGCACACATGTTACGATTCCTCAGTCACCTCATCCTTGGGGCCATTTTTCTTACCTCCTGCACTCTAGGGACGAAAAAAAACGGTGGGAAGCATCGGTATCGTTACGAGCCTGATTTTGAATACACGCTCGAAGATTTGCATGAACTTTCCTCGAGTGTTGTTGTGATGGAAAAACGTGATCCTCGAGTGGGTACACTTGACAAGCTCTTTGCCAAAGGAATGCCCCCCATTGGGCGCATAGGAATTGTCGTCTTTGAAAGCGAGATCCAAGGAACTCGCTCTGGTCTTTCTGAGAACGATAAAATATATCCCTCCGAGCAGGGTAAGCAGCTCATCACTGAAAAGTTTCTTGGTCTCTGGGAAGAGGGGATGCCACTTCTCGCGTCTGATCTTGATTACGTTCCTACCTCTGATATAAAAAAGACCAAGGCGATCAATCACTATGGTCTGAGCGTCACTGATTATATTAAAACCGATCGTACTAAAATTGAGCAGGACGACATCCAATGGTTGGGTCCTGGGAAAACAACTCCACTGTTTACGATCATGAACCCAAGAGACATGAGAGATCTCTCGTTTTTACTTGTGCCCGCTTCGGAACTCATGTCTGGGCCTAAGTGGTCCGAGCACAATAAAACGTTTCTTAATGATATTTGCAGAGAATTAAAACTAGATGCAGTGATGATCCTCATGAGCGAAGTCTCTTGGACTGCGGAAGGAAAGGATAAGTTCACGAAAGAGAATATTCCCGAAGTCCTGAGCCTCGAAATTAAAGCAACAACACTGATCCCCTCGCATCGCTATCAGGAACGTTTAGCACTGATCAAAGAAAGAGAAGAACAAGTGATGAACGTCGCTTTTCGGTATCACGAAGGACAACTTAAAATTCCGATCACGATTAGCATTCCCGAGAAAGAAAAGAGTTTTGAGCAAATTGAAAGCCGACTCCTTAATCCAATGTTTAAAGCTTATCGCGATCTTTCGTTCATGATGATTGATCGGATGGCAGAGGAAATAAGAAAGACTAAGTAATGGAACACATAGATTTCAAACGACGGGTAAATTTTATTGTGAAGTTCGGCCGCGCGCTCCACGCGGTCGGCTCTCCTGCGCATACCCTCGAAGGAACCCTTCAAGAAATGTCACTCATGATGGGAATCAAGGGAACGTTTCTCTCACTTCCGACTTCTATTCATTCCTATTTCTCCAATGGAGAGGAGGAAGTGACTCGGATTGAACGGGTCGAGCCGATGGGAGTCAATCTCGGGAAACTCTCTCAAGTAGATCTGGTGTCTCAAGAAGTTGTCGGGAATAGAATTTCTTTTGAAGACGCCGTCACCAAGCTCGACCAGATCATGATAAGCGAAGATCCTTATGGCAAAAGAATACGCATTATTTATTTCGTTTTATCCGTCGCAGGATTTCAGATTCTCTTTGGTGGGACTTGGGGGGATCTGATTGCCTCTCTCACGGTCGGACTCCTTTTGGGTTTCATCTCGCTTGCTCGGCCTATCGGACTTGTCTCACAGATGTTTGAGTCTATTGTTGCGATCGTCGCGGCCTTCGTGACCTACCTTCTTGCCAAGTGGATCCCTAATCTCAACGTGGGTGTGATCATTCTCTCAAGCCTGATCATTTTCATGCCTGGTTTGTACATAACCATCGCAATCTCTGAAATTGCGACTCAGAATCTTGTCTCAGGCACGGCCCGCCTCATGGGTGGTGTGATGATTCTCTTGAAGCTTACCTTCGGTGTGTTCATTGGGAGTAAACTCGCGAGTTGGTTTCATTTCTCAGAGCTTGAGATTGATTTTCATCAAATTCCCGTCTGGGTAACTTTTGTGACTCTTCCCATAACTTCACTCATGTCGACGGTGAATTTTAAGGCCCAACGATCAGATTGGAAGTGGGTCACTCTCGCTGGCATATTTGGATTTAGTTGTTCAAAAATCGGCACTCATTATTTAGGTGCTGAACTGGGAATGTTTTTCGGTGGAGCATGCGTGGGTGCGATGAGTAACATCTTTGCGCGTTTAAAAAATCGTCCCTCAAGTCTCTTTCAATTTCCAGGAATCATTCTTCTCGTGCCCGGTTCGGTGGGATACCGATCACTTTCCTTTCTCTACGAAAGAAATGTTGTTGGTGGACTTGAAACCGCCTTCACTATGATCTCGCTGGCGATGGCATTGGTCGTTGGTGTTTTCTTCGGAAATATGCTCATCAAACCTCGAAGTTCACTCTAAATTGGTTCGAGTCAGTTTTTTCTCCTCTATCATTCCGTCAAGATGACAGAGTGACTTCGCGTTATCATCTTGATTTGTCGAAAAAAGCGTAACGTTTTTGCCTGCTTCCGCCGTTTCGTGAGGGGTGTGATACTAAATGTAAGATTGAAGGTTTCCAGGAAGGAGGCCAGATTTTGCCAAGGATGGTAGCGGATGAAGTCATACCTTTTCCTCGCTTTTCTTTTTCTCTTTATTAGCTGTAATTCAGCGCAAGATTGTAACAATTCAGGCACTAAAGAAATAAAGCAAGAAAACGCGGCGGATGGTGAGGGCTGTCAATCACCTGATCCGGAACCTGAACCAGACCCTAATCCCGAACCAAATCCAGATCCCCTTCCCGTGCCTGAAGGTGAAGTCCCTCAGGAGGCATTCAACTTCGACGCTTCCATTAAGTTTGTGAACTTTGAAATCGAGCAAGAAGAAAAAGTGAACAAGGCGATCGAGATTATTAAAAAAGTGATCGTCTCCGAAGAGTTTAGAACAGAGGTCATCAATTTTACTTTCAACGGCGAGAGGAAGTTTTTGGATAATGCTGGACTGACCAACGAACAGATTTATCTCAAAATTCTGAACGGAGCGGAAGATCTGCTGCCGGAATCTGATAACGAAATGGATCTTGAGCTTGAGCTCTACTACACCTCACGAAATACTGTGGGATACACTTATCCAAATACCATGAGAGTTTGGATGAATACCAAATACTTCACACCTTACACATACTCTCAGGTAGCAGGAAATATCTTCCATGAATGGACTCATAAATTAGGTTTTGATCACGCCTCATCCTATTCGATTGCTCGGGATTCATCGGTACCTTACGCGATCGGGTATCTCATTCGAGACCTCGGAAAAAAGTATGAATAGGCCGGCACCAATCCTGCTTGTCCTCTACTCAAGACAAGGAGGGATTTATGCCAAACCAAGAAGTGCAGAAGGTGAATCATAAAGATCAAGCAGACGGAAAATCCGATCACCACGTCGTGAATCGAGCTGACCATGAAGTCAAAGAGAACGAAGACGCTTCTCTTCAGGACGAAAGCTACTCTTTTGATGAAGACAATACTGATAACGAGGAATTTCACGACTCCGATGATGACGATATTGAACTCAATGATATTTTCGATGACAATGATGATCTGCAATGAGCGTGACGTCCCAGAGGAGTGACCTTAGCGGTATCATAAGCTCTGGTCACTCTGAACTTTCTGAAAACATTCTGTCACAGTTTTTTTCTTCAATGTCTTGATCCATATGGGCCAAAGATTTGCTTTGCAAAAATAGAAGAGTCCCAGAGGAAACACACTTAGTTTGTAAGAATTAATATCCCGCTTTTTTGAATTTTTCCTGTTAGTTTCAGGGCCGGATTATTTTTACAAGGAGTGTGTATGCGTTTCCTTTTCATCTCTCTGGCTCTCACGTTGCTCGTTGCTTGCGGAAAAAATGGTGGTGGCCCGAAAGAAATGGCAGCGGCCCAAGAATGCGAAGTCAACGGTGAAGGTGTTTCCTGTGACAGCATCTATGACGGTTTGGGAGTTGATGTTCTCAATGCCAAAGTGGATGTCCCGGCGACAATTGATGGATCATCGATCTCGTTTACCCAAGCTCTTGGACACAAAGCACAGGGGAGACGAATCGCGTGCTCAGTATCAGTCGGAGAAAATACTGTCTATCACTACACCATCAGTGGCGACACACTTTATCTGGATACTCCAGATGGGAACCTCACGATGAATCGTGTTCACGGCTCTGGAATAATGGGGATGTGGCGCTCAACCAATTACGTCGATGGTACAACGTTCGAAGAGCGATTGATGACGGTGAAAAAGAATTCAGTGGTGATTCAGAAGAATTGCGAAAGATAAACGTTAGAAGGGCCGCATTCTGTGCGGCCCCTCTTCATTTCGATTAGTTACAATTTTCAATTACCGTCGCCACACCCTGACCCAATCCGATACACATCGTCGCTAACCCATAACGTTTATTATTTTCACGCAGCTGATGAGCAAGTGTTCCGGTGATCCGTGCGCCCGAGCACCCTAATGGATGTCCTAGAGCAATGGCACCACCGTTGAGGTTAACAGATTTTTCAGCGCGCTCGAGCAGCCCGAGGTCTTTCAGAACAGGAATAGACTGAGCAGCGAACGCTTCATTGAGTTCCACGATATCCATCTGATCCATATTGAGTTTTGCTTTGGCGAGTGCCTTCTTTGCGGCCGAGACCGGGCCGTACCCCATGATGCTTGGTTCGCATCCTGTGGCGGAAATTGAAATGATCCTGGCTAAAGGTTTAAGGCCAAGAGCCTTCGCTTTTTCTTCAGACATCACCAGAACCGCGGATGCCCCATCTGAAAGAGCAGAAGAGTTCCCGGCGGTTACTGTTCCGTTTC
>CANETG010000080.1 GCA_947440875.1 Bacteriovoracaceae bacterium | reverse complement strand
GTGTGGCCCAGAATAACTTCCGCGGTCTCGGCCAAAACATTAACTTGAACCTTTCGTATTCGAATCGCCAGCAGATCTATAACGTCGGCTTCACTGAGCCGTACCTTTTTGATACGAAGTGGACTGCCGGCGCTGATTACTATCAAACAGTTTCATTTTTCATTCGCTCTTTCGCGTATAAAAAGCACGGGGGAGATATCCGTGTTGGTCATCCCATCTTTGATTACACTCGCCTCTTCCTTACGTATCGTTACGAAGATAACAAGGTTGAAGGAGTGATTAATGAAGGGATCGATAAGAAAGTTGAAAATGGTTCGGGATCATCTCTGCAGGCATCAATTATCCGCGACAAACGGAACAACATTTTTGAGCCGACTGGCGGTTATTATACGAGCACTTCGATTGAATACACTGGTCTCGGCGGAACATACCGCTGGATCAAGGGTGAGCTAGAAGGCCGCTACTACAAACCGATCTGGGGTGATCTTGTCTTCCGGACTCGGGGAACTGCTTCCCAGCTCTTTAAAACGACCACGAGAGAAATTCCCCGCGTAGAGAAATTCTCCATGGGTGGTGCGCGAAACATGCGCGGATTTAACCTCGAGGATATTGGTCCAAGACGACTCGCAAGAAATACGGAAACAAAAAACCTTGAAGCGTTTAACTTCGGTGGTCTTTTCAGTCTCCTGACAACGTTTGAGCTGGAGCATCCGCTGATTAAAGAAGCAGGTCTTAAGTGGGTCGTATTCTACGATGCGGGTAACGTCTATGAGACGCGCATCGGGGAAGAAGGCAATTTTACCCTCCGCTCTAACTATGGTTTTGGTTTCCGTTGGTTCTCACCCATCGGAGTCTTGAGATTTGAATTCGGCTTCCCGATCAATCCGAAGACTGACCGTCTCGGGAAGAAAGGTGATAATGAGGCCGGTAACCAGTTCAATTTTGACATAGGACAATTATTCTAACAGGTGCTAGAGTTTTCACTCTTACAGGAGATAAATATGAAGTCGATTATTGCCTTACTTGCTCTCTGTCTCACGCTTCCATCATTCGGTGCAACTCTCGTTGGACTCGTGGATATCCAAAAAGTCATCACTTCAATCAAAGAAGGTAAGGGAGTTCAAAAAACTCTTGAGAAATCTTTCAATGACAAGAAAGCGGTCCTAAAAAAGGATGAAGATAAAATCAAGAAAGCTCAGGATGACTACAAAAAACAAAGTATGGTTCTTGCCGAAGCTGCTCGTTTAAATAAAGAGCGTGAACTCCAAGAAATGATGATGGGCCTCCAGAATAAAACGATGGAGTACCAGCGTGATATTCAAAAAATGGAAGCAGAACTCAAGAAACCACTCCTTGAAAAACTTCGCCCTATCATCGATGAAGTTTCCAAAACGAACGCAGTGGCGATGACTTTTGAACTCTCTGCAGCTCCGATTGTGTACGCCGAAGCGAAAAAAGACCTGACCGAAGACGTCATTAAAGCTTATGACAAAAAACATCCTGGAAAATAAATGAAACTCCAGGATTTGGTCCGATACGACCAAAGTCTCAAATTCATTCATAACCCTGAGTGGCCAGAAGAAATTCTGGCCATTTCTGCTTTAGATGCGCCGACCGAGAAGAGTATTGTGTTCGTCAAGAATTCAAAATTCCTTAACCGCTTGAAGGAGAAATCTGATGAAATTGCCCTGCTAAAAGTGGGCGCGATCATCGATGAAAAATTTTTCTCTGGGGTTTCACCAGAGGATAAAATCCTTCTTCAAAAACTTCCTTGGTTGGCGACTTCCTCGAACACTCCTCTGTGTCTCACTACGCTCTCGAAGCCATTTTATGAAATGAAATTTCGTGGAATGAATTCCCAAGTGGATGGAAGACAAATGGGAACCACAGAGATTCATCCGACCGCACTCATTTCACAAAATGTGTTTATCGGCGAGAATGTAAAAATAGGTGTCAACGTTGAAATTCTTCCCGGAGCCGTCATCCTTCCGAATGTTGAGATTGGGGATAACACCAAAATTTACAGTAACGTCACTGTCTATCCTTTCACTAAAATTGGTCGAAGCTGCCGCATCCATTCAGGCACTGCCATTGGTGCTGATGGCTTCGGTTATACGTTTCATCAAGGCCAGCATCACAAGATCTGGCACATGGGTGGAGTTGAAATCAGTAACGATGTAGAGATCGGAACGAACACCTCGATTGATCAGGGAACCTTTTCTCCAACGAAGATTGGTGCGGGAACTCGAATTGATAATCTTGTTCAGATTGCTCACAATTGTAAAATAGGTAAGGGCTGTATTATTTGCGGACAAGTGGGGCTTGCGGGTTCCGTGACCCTGGAAGATTTCGTCGTGATCGGTGGACAGGCAGCCATCGGTCCCGATGCTCATATCGGAATGGGAACTCAGATCGGTGGAAAAGCTGGTGTGATGGAAGGTGCGGTGTGGCCCGCAGGTTCGAAGATCGCAGGCTTCCCTGCGCGAGATTTGAGGGAATGGCTTAGAGGTCTGGCTCTTACCAAAAAGTTAGCTGAAAAATAAGGAGTCTTTATGATGTTCAATAAGAAGCAGGTTATGGAGTTTCTCCCTCACAGGGATCCATTTCTCTTCATTGATAGTGTGAAAGACGTCCAATTGCCCGAGGCACTCAAGGGAATGAAAGGTCCTTTTAGGGTACAGGATTTAATCGGTGGGAAAAGTATCTGCACTTTTCGAGTTGAGAATTCGGTGAAAGTTCTCGAAGGACATTTTCCTGGTAATCCTATTCTTCCGGGGGTTGTCCAAATAGAAATGATGGCGCAAGCAGCCTCTTTTTTATGCGTCCATATGCTCACGAAGCCCCTTGAAGAAACGAAACTCGAAGTCGCACTCATTACGGTCGAAGCAGCAAAATTTAAAAGACCAGTCGTGCCACCGATGGATCTTGAGATTCACGCGACATTAATAAGATCACGTGGAATGTTTCAAAGCTACAATTGCGAAATTTTTACAGATGGAGAGCTCGTGTCTCAGTGTTCGGTCATGGCGACGATTAAACTCTCATAAGGAAATTTATGTCTAAAAATTACGAAGCTCATCCAATGTCATTTATTCATCCAGAGGCAAAAATAGGGAACAATGTAAAGTTTGGTCCCTTTTGTGTTATCGGTGCCAATGTCACGATTGGAGATGATTGTCTCTTTCACTCCAACGTTGTGGTCGATGGGCACACGACGATTGGGAAAGGGAATCAGTTTTTCCAGTTCGGTTCTATCGGTGCTCCTCCTCAGGATACGTCTTACAAAGGCGAGCCAACTGAAACGATCATCGGCGATAAAAATATTTTTCGCGAATACGTTTCCGTTCACCGTGGAACCACCAAACAAGATAACAAAACCATCATTGGCTCAAATTCACTCTTCATGGCGTACTGTCATATTGCTCATGATTGCATCCTCGGAAACAATCTCACTTTCGCCAATTCTGTGAACCTTGCTGGTCACGTGACTATCGGTGATCGGGTGATCGTCGGTGGTAACACAGGGATTTCTCAGTTTGTGACCCTTGGAAAAGGTGCTTACATTGGAGGAGGATCAGGGATTGACCGTGATATTCCTAATTTCTGTACGGCCTACGGTAATCGTATTCGATTGAAGGGGATCAATATCATTGGACTCAAACGCCAAGGTCACGCGAAAGAATCAGTTTCCGAGGTGGTAGACTTCTACCGCTCGATGGAAGCATCGGCACTTGCTCCGCGCGCGTTCGTGAATCATCCTGAACTCATGGAAGAATATAAAAACAATGTTGTGATTCAAGAGATCGCTTCTTTTATCAAGAAGAGTGAAATCGGAATCGCACCGTTTATGGCCGGTTAATCATGAAAAAAGTAAGAGTCGCAGTCTTAGGATATGGTCACCTCGGCAAATGGCACTGCCAGAAAGTCGAAGCTCACAAAGAGGTGGCAGAATTTGTCGCGATCGTAGAAAAATTTCCTGCTAGTCAGGAAGCTGCGAAGGCCGCCCATCCTGGGGTGAGAATCGTTTCGGACATTAAAGAAATCGTCAACGACATCGACGCCGCGTTCATCGTCACTCCGACATCGACGCACTTTGAACTCGTGAAATATCTCCTGGAAAACAACAAGCATGTTTTCTGTGAAAAGCCTGTTTGTTCCAATGACAACGAAGCCTCCAAACTGAAAGAAGTCGCCGCTGGAAAAAATGTCATTTTGCAAGTGGGACATTCCGAGCGCTTTCATGAAGCGTGGGATAAATTACGCGATAAACTTCAAAGTCTGCCCACTCCTTACAGTGTCAGGATTAATCGTTACGCACCTTTCAAGGGGCGCGCGACGGATGTCGATGTCGTTCAGGATCTTGGCATCCACGACCTCGATCTACTCATGTATCTCTTCAAGTCGAAACCGATTTCCGTCGTGGCAACCGGTTACAAAATTCGGACGGATAAATGGGATCATGCTTCGATTTATCTGAAAATGGAAAATGAGTGCGAGGCCCATGTCGTTGTAGGGAGAAACGCCACCCGCGAAGTCCGGGACCTCGAAGTCGTTTCCAAAGACGGAACTATTCACATCGATTTATTTGCCAATAGGTTCGCAGTTGCGACTTCTGGGAAAAATGAAGATGGGACTTTCGTCGTTGAAGAAACTTATGGCAAACGCGATCATCTTTTTCTTGAGCATAAAAACTTTTATGAATCCGTTCGAACCGGTCGCCCAGCAGTGGTCAATTTGAAAGATGGGATGAATGCCGTTCACTTAGTCGACTGCACGCTCAAAGCACTTGATTTCGATACGACGATCACGGTGAAACTTGCGTAGTTGCCTAATCATCGCCGGAGAAAAATCAGGCGAGGAGCACGCACTCAGCTTTTTTCCCGAGCTCGTGAAACTCTGCCCGGACACCTCCTTTTTTGGCGTCGGCGGTGATGACATGGAAAAGCTCGGGGTCGAGCTCCTCTATCATTTGAAAGATTTCTCGAGCATGGGATTTTCTGAAGTTATCGGAAAAATCCCTTTCTATTTCAGGGCACTCAAGAAACTGGAAAATGAAGTCATCAAACGTGGAACTAAAACTGCGATCGTCATTGATTTCCAAGATTTTAATCTTCGCCTGGCGCAAAAATTATCCAAGCGCGGAGTCAGAGTTCTGTATTACGTCGCTCCCCAAGCCTGGGCCTGGAAGGCCCACCGGACAGAAGCGCTGAAGACTGCCTCCCACACGCTTTTTACGATTCTTCCATTTGAAAAAAAATGGTTTGCTGACCGGGGTGTAAAACAGGTGAGGGGAATTCCGCATCCACTCATGCTGACGTTTGAGAATCAACTGAGTGACATTCCAGAAAGACCATTTGGTTCCTGGGATCAGAAGCTTAAAATTCTTCTCCTCCCGGGAAGCAGGGGTTTCGAAGTGAGGAATCTTCTCCCGGAATTTATTAATACGACTGAGGCCCTTCGGAAAACGCATGATGTAGAAGTTCACCTCGTGAAGGTTTCTCACATTTCAGAAGATCATTATTCTTACTTCGAGAGTAAAGTAGATGTCATTCATGAATCTAACGATATCGTCAAAGCGATGAAAGAGTGTCACTTCGCGCTCGCAGCTAGCGGAACGGTCACTCTGTCGACGGGATTATTTGAACTTCCCACCGTGGTCGCTTACCGGGCATCACTTCTTAATGAATTTATTTTTCACCACGTCGTTCGCTATAGAGGGATGATTTCACTCACTAATATTATTCACGGAAAGCTCATCTTTCCGGAGTTTATTCAAGGCCAAGCATACGGAAACCGTTTCCTTCGGGTAATAAAGTCTTGGTTGGCAGATGAAAAGACTTATAATGAGATAAAGAAAGACCTCAAAGAGACAAAGCATCTCCTCGCCGGCGATAAATTTTCCGTGCCAGAATATATGGCACAGGTGATCCATGATTGAACCAATTGGCAGGGACAGGGTACAGCTGAAGTCCGTCGTGAGAAACACGTCGCTTATGCCGTTATCATTTGCGTGGGAATGGGTTTACCGCATCCGCCGCTCCTTCTATGAATACGGCATTTTCCATAAGACAGTTTTTAAAGTTCCTGTGATCTCTGTAGGTAACTTATCATTCGGCGGAACTGGTAAAACTCCAACCATCATTTGGCTAGCTGAGTGGCTCATTTCTCAGGGCCTTACTCCCGTCGTCCTTACTCGTGGCTACAAAGGCCAGCTCGAAGACTCATCGGGACTCTTAAAGTCCGGACAGAAATTTCGTTTGAATCCTTTTGACTATGGTGATGAACCCCTCATGATTTCGAACAAAATGAGTAAGGGAGCGGTGATCGTAGGTAAAGAGCGAGCGAAGAATCTTTTGAAATATTTTTGGGAAGTTCAACCCGATGTCGTTCTTCTTGATGATGGATTTCAGCATTTACAAATTTATCGTTCATTCAATATTGTTCTCTTCGATGCAACGATGGCGCTCGATCTTTATAAGGTGGCACCTCTTGGGTACTTGAGAGAAGGCTTTAGTGCCCTAAAAGACGCCGATGCGATTGTGATTTCTCGCACGGATCTCGTCACTCAGGAAAAACTCCAGAAGCTCCAGGCGATGATAGCTGAAAATATTCATCACAAACCTCTCTTTGCCTACACCCGTTACCATTCTGTGGGGGTCTTTGACGTGCACGATAAGTACATCTTCTCGATGCATGAACTGAAGGGCCTAAAGGTGATCGCGGTGACCGCAATCGCTTCACCGGATTCTTTTTACCACTACCTCGAAGGCGCTGGGGTTGTGCTCGGGGAGAAGGTGAGCTTTTCAGACCACTATTTTTTTACACCCGAAGACGTGAATGATCTTCTGATTAAGGCTTCTCAGCAGTCGGCGGTCATTATGTGCTCTGAGAAGGACATGGTGAAAATGAAAAGAGTCTCTCTCGACAGCCGAATTCTTTTCATCAAAGTTAAGGTTGAGTTCATCAGTGGGGAAAAAGAACTTCGAAGCACTTTGAGCAAAGTTCTCCATCTTGATTCTCATTCCTAATCACTTAAAATTAAACAAGAATACTTAAAGGAATCAAATTGAAAACCTTCTGGTTAGCACTCCTCATGGTGAGTTCATGTTCATCATGGAAGCAGAAAGACTTTGAGAAAGATCTCCAGAAAGACAGTAAGTCGGTCCCCGTGATCACACAAGAACAAGCACCCATCATGGAAAAGTTCGAAGTGACAGAAATCGATAAGACAGAAAAAACTTCAACCGCCAAACAAAAGAAAATCATTTCTGTTAATAAAAAAGCTGTACCTGCCAAGAAACTTATCGAAAAAATTCCATCAGTAGAAGTCAAAAAAAATCCCGCCAATTATCCCTCGGAAATGCTTGCGACAAATGAAAAGGCGAAAAAAGTTTGGGACTCTTACAAGCCGAATCATCACATCAACGAAAAGATTTTCCTCGATATCCATTACTTAGGCATGACCGTTGGAAAAATCATGGTGACCAATAAAGGCAAGAAGATGATCGACGACAAAGAAGTCTGGCATTTCCATGCTCGTTTTAAATCAGCTCCATTCTACTCAAATATCTACGAGCTCGATGACACGGTAGATACGTATGTTAGTACGGATAATTTTCTCTCCATGAAATACACCGTCATTCAGCGCGAGAGTAAAGTGGCCATTGATGATATCCAGTTGTTCGACCAAGATGCACACAAAGTTTACTGGCTCTACCATTCCAAGCGTCTCTCGGATGGGAAAAAGAAGAATAAAAAAGAAGAGAAATTTATTCCCTACTATAGCATTGACCCCTTCTCAATTCTTTTCCTGTACCAAGGACTTCCTCTGAAAACAGGAGATGTGTATGAAATCCCTGTGGTGAATAAGGGAAAAGTCCTGATGATGCGCTCAAGAGTTGAGGCACGAGAAACTATCGAAACGGAATCCGGGCCACGGAAAGCGATTCGTCTACAAGCGACAACTAAGTACACCGGCGATCAGCTGAAAAGCGGAGACATCACTTTCTGGTATAGTGATGATGGGAAAAGATCTCTGCTCAAAGCCAAGGCAAAGATTAGTCTTGGGTCAGTCACCGCAGATATAGTGAAAGAATAATGAGAGAGAAAATCCGACTTTCCGACCTCTCCGTTCTTTATGTTTGTCTCTCCGAGGAGTGGGGAACAATTGAACGCAGGTGCCTCGCTGATGCCGGTTACTTTCGCAACATCGGTGGAGCTTCTTTCATCCTTTGCCACGAGAAATCTCTCGTGGACCAAGAAGCCGCCAAGGAAGATATTCCGAGGCTTCATTTCGGGACAGATTTGTGCACATGGCGCAGTAAGCTCAACTTC
Source organism: Bacteriovoracaceae bacterium (assembly GCA_947440875.1). Lineage (GTDB taxonomy): Bacteria > Bdellovibrionota > Bacteriovoracia > Bacteriovoracales > Bacteriovoracaceae > Peredibacter. The sequence goes on along the minus strand of CANETG010000080.1, from coordinate 1,871 downwards.
TACTTTCAGATTCAGCACATTCTCCAAAAGCAGCAAGTGGACATTATTCACTCATACAACCAAGAGTCTCTTCTCCCCTTGGGCATGATTCTGAAAGGAATGCCTGAAATTCCCATGGTCTTTACGTTCAACGAGAGTTTTCCCTGGAAGAAGCGCCATTTTTGGGACCGCTGGTTTATTTCCCGTACCGATTCTATTCTTACGTTCTCTCCCAATATCCGTGACCTTGCCATTGAAGCTTTCCCTGTCAGCCAGAGAAAAATTCTTGTGACAGGAGCTGGAATTGATTTTCCAGTGAAGATCACTCGCTCCAAGCACCCTGAGAATAAAAAGAGAATCATGACGTTTATTCCACGTACGCAAGATGATCTCGGAAATCTAAGACTCTTCGTGGATGCTATCGCGCCTCTGCTGCACTCGCTGGAAACACAAAATTTTAATCAGAAAGTTATCTTTACGTTTTTGACAGATGTCTCTTGGTATAACCATCCTATTTATGATGGCCTCAAGCGGATGATTCTTGAAAGACATCTCGAGATGCATATTAGTTTTGAGACAAGACCATTGGAGAGTAAGAGTTTTGAAGACTGCGATATCTTCGTCGGTCTTCCGATGAAAGAATTATTCAGCGATCTTGATTTGTACGCACTGGTGACCCAGACTCCGGTTCTTCTGCCTCGTACGTCTACGCGGCAACAAATTGTGAAGCAGGGGAAGTTTGGTGAGACGTACCATCCGGATGATGGAAGAGAGCTCAAAGATAAGACCATGAAGATCTTACTGAATTACGATAATTACGTAGAAGAACTCACAGGTGTTGAGCTCGAGCTTCACGAACTTCATCATTTTGAGCGTTACGCTGAAACCCTCTATGCTCATTACGAAAAGCTTTATACCCAACGGCTGCGCTACTCTCAGAAACAGAAGACGCTCGCTTCATAATCCAGTCATATGACGAGAGCCCTGCCTAAAGAACGAAGTTCGATGGTTTTCTAACTTCTCTATAGCTTGCAAGCATGGATAGAAGTCTTTATTATTAACCTAACAACAATAATTCATTCCAGGAGATTCCCATGGCTAAAAAAGCAACAAAGAAAGCAGTAAAGAAAGCTACAAAAAAAGCTCCAGCTAAGAAAGCTACGAAAAAAGCTCCAGCTAAGAAAGCTACGAAAAAAGCTCCAGCTAAGAAAGCTACAAAAAAAGTAGCGGCTAAGAAAGCTACAAAAAAAGTAGCGGCTAAGAAAGCTACAAAAAAAGTAGCGGCTCCAGTTGTTGTTACAGCACCTGCCCCTGAAGCTGTTTAATTAAAAAAATAATTAGAAAAGGGGGCTTAGCCCCCTTTTTTTCCGATTGTCTGGAGACGCAGACACTAAATCGAATTATTCAGCTTAAAACGCAAAACCCAGGATTCCTGGGTCTTGCTATAAAGTCTTAGGACTTGTGATCAATTCTTGGGTCGAAGGTTAGTGGTTTATTTAAGAACCTTCTCCAGCGACAGTTGCGCAAGCAACAATCTTTTTCTGACCGTTGGAATACTTGCCATCTTCAAGAATTGTTAATCCAGAAATAATTTTCTGATTCTTTATCGTTACTAGACGGTCTTTGAAATTAATCGTGTGAAAAGTTTGATCACCAGTGGTTAAATCGTTAAACTTAGAAGCGATTTCTTCTAGGGATGAACCCTCAACACACTTTACATAAGACGTGTCGCGGGCAAAAGACATCAAAGGTGCAGCAAGGGCCAAGCAGAAGAATAACTTTTTCATCATGTTCTCCTTTAAGATTTCATTTACAGGTTAGTAATTTTCCACAGCATATCATTGCTAAAGAAACTCAACGCCTAAGTGTACAAATGACATTTTCCTTAAGGT
>CANETG010000079.1 GCA_947440875.1 Bacteriovoracaceae bacterium | reverse complement strand
TGCTTTAGGAGTACTCTCAGAGTCTTTATAAATCTGATGATAACCTTTGAGTGCCACACCTTTGTCACCTTTTTCGAGTGACTGCTGGACACCTTCAATTTGGATTTTCGTCATGAGGCTTCTTAAAGCGTCTGCGTACTTTGAAGATACTTTATACTTACCGCTGTTAATGTCAGCAGCGTAAGACTTAATTTTTGTATAGTCTTTTTCATTCCTGTAATGCTCCATGATCTTCGCGAGCATTCCCTCTTGCTTCTCGTAATCTGAAGGAAACCGCGAAGCGAATTTCTCCATCGTCTTTTCGGCATTATCGATTTCACCCTTGTCAAATTGAGCATTAAAAAGTTTTACTAAAATACTTTTCGCTCTTTCCGATTTCGAATCCACTAAAACGTAACGGCTGTAAACAGGGATATAAAATTTTTCAGCGATGGCCCGGTTAAGCCCTGCCTGACCGAGGGAAGTAAGCATTCCCTCAAGGTTTTGAGAGATAAGCTTTTTTTCATTGTTCGCCAATGCGGCGTCGAAAGATTTGGTGTAGTACTCAAGTGCCTTAGCGTAATCGGCGGCGGCGTAAGCAGTTTCGGCCTGGAAGAAAACTTTCTCCGCTTTCGCGGTAGGATTGAGCTTCTGGGCGAGATCGAAATACGCAATCGCCTCGCGAGATTTTTGTGCCTTAATCTTGGGAACGTTCTTGTAAGTATTCCCAGCAGCCGCTTTCTGAAGTTCAGCTGCTTTTTTATTCACGTGATAAGAGAGTCTCTTGAAGTCTTCTTCTAAAAGTGACTTTTCTTTATGAAGTCCAACCAAAAGACCAGAAACTCTTAAATGCTCCTGTATCTTATTGTACTTATCGAAAAGATCTAGCTGAGCGATGTAAATCGTCACTTTTCTATCACGTTCTTTTTCAACTTTAGCGGCTTCTTTGAGGAGAGATTCCGCTTGAGAAAAACGGCCCTGTGAAACAATCATGTTTGCAATTTTAACAAATTGTTCAGTGTAATTAATTCCCTGCTTTTCGAAGAAGGAAATCGCATCAGTTAAACGGTTGGCATCAACGTAAAAGATTCCGATGTCTCTTTCTACCTGCGCGCGCATATCGATGTATTTTGAGTTTGAGCTTCTCACGTGCACTTCGCGCATGAGTGAAATTGCTTTCTCGTAGCGTCTCGTGCGGTAATAACACCAAGAAAGATTGAATGAGTCTTTGGTCCACCACTTTTCGTCAAGAACGTTGATGGCAGATTCGTAAAGCGGGATGGCCTCTTTATACTTGTGATCGTTGAAATAATAATCAGCGAGAGCAAGTCTCGATTTGGTACCAAGCTTATCATTGCTTTTGCCGGCTTTCGCGTTGGCGAGCTTGAAAAATCTTTGTGCTTCGTCGTGGCGACCGAGCTCTTTATTATTGTAAGCAAGAATGTAATAAACTTCATTCAGGCCTTTGTATTTCGGAAATCTCGTCACGACAGCATAGGCCGTTTGATTGGCGTCGTTGAAGAACTTCGTTGATTTATCAAAGAAGTTCTCTTTTTGAAGGTCTCGTCGCTGCTCGGGGGGAATTGAAAGGAATTTTTCGTTTTCGGCTTCTTTCCAGAGTCTTGCTTTTTCTAGACTTAGCTCTGACATCCTGACGAGGATATTCGGATCTTTAAAGTTCTGCTGTTTTGCTAGTCGCGAAACCTCAGCTAGTTCTTCGTCAACGATGGAAAGAATTTTAGATCTTCTCTCATCGAGAGTCAGCTTCTGAGCAAGCGCAGTGCTAATGACTAAGAAGAGGAAAAAGTACTTTAGCATTCAGACCTCAACGCAAAAACGTAATCACCAAGTTCATCGGCCCAAAACTCACCATTGAAATTCCAGAAGTACTGCTTGTCGTTTCTTTCGATGTACTTCACGTCTCCACGCTTCTTAGAGGTCTGAGTATCCGTTTTGTAGAGCTGTTCTTTTCGCTGAGCCAAGACTTCAAGCTTGATGTAACTCATCCCTTGGAATGCTGAATACAATTCAGAGTACTTCCCGACCATGCCGGCCCTCACGTAGGCACCGATAATTGTGCGGTACTCATCGAGGAGTGTTTGGACATTTTTAATTAGATTTGAGCGTAAGCTTGAATTTGTTTTTTTTCTTAGTGTGTTGTATTCACCAATGGCACCGGTGAGCGCACTCTTGAGCTCGAGGTAAGCTCCGTCTTTACTTACTGATTTAAGAACAGAATCCGCGATTGGGAGATCTGAATTTTTCCCTTCTTCGTGAGCCGCCATCATATCGTAGTAGCGTCGATAGTTCTTCCCGCTGCTCATGAGGAAACTACGAAGCTCACGGGAAGGATTCAGAAGATCTGTGTAAAAATCATCCACTGTTTTCTTGGCGTCATCATAAAGACACATCTTCATGTAAGTCAGAGCTTTTAGTACTTCCACTTCTGGCTTGAAGATGAAGTCAAAAACCGGAGCTTTATACGAGACTAGCTTTCCAAGTGTACGGTTGTAGTTTTTAACGTAGTAACTCGTCCAAGCTTCTTCAAAAAGAATCTCAGGCCAAACGAAAGAGTCTTTATCAATATCGAGGTAATTAATTTCTGCTTGTTGATAATCCTTACGAGCAAATTGAACCCGAGCGATACCTGCTAAGCAGTAGTCACGATTATTTCCAAGCTGCTCTCTCTGGGCCTGAAGATCAACTTTACTCATACGACTCTGTGACGAAGAAACGCATTCGCGAAACTGCGACTCAGAAAGCTTCTCATTCTGAAGGTGAGAATTAAGAGTTGCTTTCATGTTAGCTACGAATGGATAAGCCGAGTGGTCTTGCTTAATTGTTGAAAGTTCTTTTAATGCTTCTTCGAGACGACCACGTTTCATAAGGCGTTTGGCGAGAATGTAGCGAATATTTCCAGACCGTGAATGGCGAAGCACTTCTTCAGGTAAAGATTCAAAAGGTTTCACTCCCGTCATGGTAAGGATGCGGTCGAGCGCATCTTCCAACTCTCCATCGAGTGAAGAATTATTTTTGACCAGATAATCTTTCATCCAAGGAACGACGGAAAAGTAATGTCCGCCTTTCACCAATTCAATGATCGTACGGCGGTAACCTGAAAGGGAGATAGAACCCCTTCCATAATTCTTCTCTGCTCCTTCATATGAAGCAAATACAGGGAATGATATAAGAATCATAAGACAAAATCTTGAGAACATCCTTGTTCTCCTTTTCAAAATTTAGAATGCGTAGTTCAAACCAATACCAACGTCATAGTTGGTGAAGTAATCAACTTTCTTTCGAGTCGTCGGCGTGCCTTGCGGTTTCCCGTAGCGATCCGCGCGGTAGTTGAGACCAGTAAAATCAAGTCTCACACTCCAGCTCTGGCTCAGGTAGAACCGAAAACCTGTCGTCCACAAAAGGCTGATCGTTGACTCAGAAGTAAGAGACCCTTCCTGGTCAAACTTTTTGCGGTTATCCAAAGTCGTGACGTTGGCCACACCAGCGCCGAAAAGCCAGTCATAGTAAAAGATGCGGTTGAACGTATTGATTTTTGAATAAAACGGTGACCACATGACCATCCCACCCATGTACGAATCTATTTTGCGATAGAACGGGACTGTTCCTTGTTCACGGATACCTTTGGCAACAGTGTTCTCTCCGCCGACACCTTTTCCGTAAGCAAGCTCAACTCCCCAGTCTTCGCGGAAGAAGAATCCCCCTCTCACTGAGCCGCCGTACATGTCGACGAAAGCCCCACTCAAAGTTTTTCCGCCGGTAGCACCGACGTAAGCTTTTCCGTCTTTCCGGAATCGTCGGTTTTGGAGGACGTAAATTTCTTTGTCCTTATCGAGCCACGAAAAATTATAAAGGGAGGATTCATCTGCCATCACCATGGAGCTCATGATGAGTGCGAAAAGAGCGAAAAACTTTTTGGTCATAATCTCTTCACTTGTTAGTACGTATCTAAAAAGTGTAACACGCACAGGAAGAGGTTCAAGTCTTCGTATTATCTAGGGCAAATATCACCATAGGCACACTGACTACAATGATCAGTCTTCGTCTTCCAGGGTTCGTTCTGCGAACGCCAAACTTCAAAAAGATCTTTTCCTACCAAAGACCAATCAACTGTGAGATTCACGAACTTCTGCTCATCCACGAAACATAGCTTCGTTTCAATACTAATCTCACGAGGGATAAGACCTAGAACATAGAGGGCATAGGCATAGGCTTTTAATTGGACCCAATAATGACCAAGATTATCCTGAGTAATTTTACCGGTTTTAAAATCCCAAATCTGTGCAGATTGATTCCCCGATTTTGAGAGAAGAAGTAAATCGGGAATTCCCGAAATCATAAAATTGAATAGCTTAAATTTCAGAGGCTTCTCTGAAACGAAATTAAAATCATTGCGGAACGACTCCATTGTCCCTAACGCCCATTGAAGTGGCTTCATGTATGGACCATTGTGGTGTTCACGCGGAATCACAAAATTCCTTTGAATCGCTGTCGAGAGAATTTCGTGAATGAGAGTTCCTCTGCTCGCTGATGAACGGAACACTGGCTCTTCAGATTCAACTTCATTATCGACATCAAAGAAACGAGTCTTCCCTGCAGTGAGCTTGAGAACATTTTCAAAATAAAATTTTCTCGGACAATCGACGAGTGAATTGAGTCGCGTGACTGACAACTCTCCCATGATCGAAAGCTCCGTTTCACCTAATCCCTTATCAAGTATTCCTACCGGATCATGGAAGAAGAGCGGTAGTTTCGGCTGAGACTTCCCTTTCAGAATAGAATCCACATCTAGGTCAGTGACTTTATGATAAGTGACTTTTTCATTACAGTGAGTTTTCTCCCCCTCTTCTTCCCACGCATAAAGCCCATTTATCCAGGAATCTCCGGGGATAGAAAATGCTTTCTCATCCATGTTCAGCTTCACCCAGCTGATTTTGTTCATCGCCCTCGTGGTCGCTACATAGAAGAGGCGTTTGGTCTCCGAAAAATTTTTGTACTCGCTTATTTCTTTTTCATACACGAAGAACGGCGACTTTCGTTTGTCCCGGAGTGAGAGATCAAAATACCAACTAAAACTACCGGGCATATTTCCAAAGAATGAACCACTGCTCTGGTCCCGGCCATTGGTATAAATTCCACCCAGGTAAACCGTTTCAAACTCCAGTCCTTTCGATGCGTGCGCGGACATAATCTGAACGAGGTGCGAGTTCTCACCGGAACGGAGATCGAGACTAACACGCTCATTATCCCCTCCTCCAATTTGGATTAGGATACTTTCCGGGTCCTGATGATAGATCTCAGAGAGAGTCTCAATCACATCCATGTTGATGTCAGAATTCTCATTGGTGATTGCGAGAGAATGAATAAACTTACGAAAGGCAGGCAGAAGTCCCCAGTATGAAATATCACGGTCAAAATTTTGGAGAAGTGGTTCAAGAGAATCACGGCGGATACCCATGACATTGAAATACGATTCCATGAGAAACAGAGGATAGCGAGAGACGGTTTTAGGATTTGTATCAAACTGTCTTTTAAGCAGGCAAAGAAACATTCCCATCACAGGGTCATCAAGGAGATCTGTCTTGAACTGCGCCGTAAAGCCAATTTTTCTATCCATGAGTGCACGTATAAGTTCCGCACTTGGTTTGAGCTTACTAAAAAGTATCGTTACCGTTTCAGCAGGACGATCAATTCTGTCTTTCCGGATTGCCTCGGCAATAATCTGGGACTCCAGCCGGTTGATTTTCTCATTACTAAACTTATCTTCTTCTTCCTTATTCCATTCGAGACCGAGTTCCAGAATTTCTACCCTACCAGGTCCTTTCGCCATAACATCGTCCGGGACTTTTTGATCCTCGGGCGCAACTCCAAAGTGATCCTTTCCGATGAAATCTTGGCCAAGAGGAAGGATTGTCTGAAAAAGAGAATTGTTAAAATGAATGACTCCTGGTTGAGAGCGGTAGTTATTAGCGAGACTTCTCGTTACCGGAACAAGTTCTCCGCAATCCTGAAACACTGAAAGCTCTCCCCCTCTGAATCCGTAAATGGCCTGCTTGGCATCTCCGACGCAGAACAGGCGCGAGAAGTCGTCCCCAATGAGACCTTTAATGATCCGAAACTGAAGAGCCGAAGTATCCTGAAACTCATCAACGATAAAATATGTATAAGCTTTTTGTACGCGATCACGGACAGCTTTTTCTTCAAGGCCCTGGGCCACGAGGTAGGCAATATCTCCGAACGTGAGCCCTAGATTCGGGTCAAGATGTTCATCAATGTAAAAAAATAACTCGCGGCAGACTTGAATCCAAGGAAGAATTCTTGAATCATAATTTTCATTGAAGTCTCGCACCACCTCATACCAGTTTTCGGTCCAGTCTCTAAGGGACTTCATTCCGTCATGAGCAATTTTATGGGCCTCATCTTTTTTCGCCTCTGTCGATTCACCTTTCAAAATGCCCTTCTCTATAAAGAGTTGGGAATAAATAGTGAGCTTATCAACAGTATCAACTTCCGGAAGACCTGTGGCCTGAAGCTTCTGGGCAAACTTTTCAAAAGCACTTAGCTTATCAGAGGGAAGGTCGAGCGAATGAATTTTAAACAAGGCCTCATCAAGTTTGTGGAGCTTAAATGATTTTTTTAAAAGCTCCGGAACTTTTTCGGGATGGGAATCACTCAGTGAAAAATTTTTCCACTGGAGACGAAGCCCGGGGTCGTTGAAAACTTTACTAAAAGCGTTCAAGAGATCGTCTTTCTGGCGAATGATAATATCCGCTACTTCGCGTGAAACTTTACTCCCACGCTCCTCAAACCAGAGATCAAGAAGTTCTTTGACCTGATCAATCCTTTCAGTCTCGAAAATAATATCCGCTTCAGTCGAAAGGTTCTGAAAATAGCCTTGCGTGATAAGTTTCCGACAAAAACCATCAATCGTTGTGACCGTCAGGAGAGGTATGGATTCATTGGCGGTGCTCCAGAGAGCAATCTCATCTTCAGCGGCCTGGGAAATTTTTTGAATCCGGTCAGAGAGTCTGATGCTCATCTCTCCGGCGGCTTTTTTGGTAAAGGTCATCATGACGACCTGAGAGTATTTCTCGCGGATAAACTCTTCAAAAGTACCCTTCGGAGATTTCTTCCAGTCACTCATCCATTTTCTTGTGAGCCAGACGATGTGTTCCACGAGAACGAACGTTTTTCCTGATCCAGCACCGGCGCGCAGAAGAACCCCGCCCTCGTGCTCGATGGCAAGTAATTGTTCTGAATTGGGAGTTCTCTCACTCATGGGCCACGACACTTTTCACACAGACTTTATTCAATTCGCAGAATGTGCAGACTTTTTCTTTTCTCGGTTGGGCAATAAAATTTTTCTCTGACTCAATGGCGATAGCAAGTTTCTGCATCCTCTCAACAGCTTCCTGAAACAGTTCACGGAAATCTTTCTTTGATTTCCCCTGAGTGCAAAGCTTAAGAGATTTCAGGGATTTCTCCGCTTCCGGAGAAGAGTGGAAAAGATTAGAGTCGATAGGTTTATCGAGCGACACAAAACCCATAATGATTTCTTTCTTCGCAAAATCCTCGTATTTCATGGAAGCAGCTTTGGCGTATGCCCATAGCTGGATACTCTCAAGGTTTTCAATCTCTTTATTGGTAGAAGCTGCACTCTTGGTTGATTTAAAATCGAGGAGGATGATGAATCGGTCGCTGATACCGACGCAGTCAATTTTCCCCTTCATTAAATAAATATCAGAAAACTCGAAGTCGACTTCCGGATGCCAGATGACCGGTTCCTCGAGTCCCTTGGTAAGATTCTCGAGAAAGATGATTCCATTCATAGAACGGTGATTAAAAAGAAGTTCCCACTGGAGGTAAGCTTCACCGGAGAGCTCAAGATTTTTTTCATCAATGTATTCATCCATCACTCTTCTTGTGAGTGCGGAGACTTCTTCCTGAGAACGTTTTTCTTTGAGATAAAGTTCAATGATCCGATGGGAAATTGAGCCTGATGTCAGTGAATCAAAATCTTGTTCAAGGGTGACTGAAGGAAACACCTTATCAACATAGCTAAAATAGAATCGGCGCTGGCAATCATGAAAACTCTGGAACTTACTTGCGGAGTAGCTTCCTTCAAAGGTTTTTTTAGGAAGCTTATGATAGTGATCGAGGAGTTTCCGGCTTTCTCTGGGAGATGAGATTTCGCTAGTTTTAAGATCGATGTTCTGAAAAAGTTTTTTCCACACGAGACTGTGCTTTAATGTCAGCGGGTTCATGAGGACGGTTACATCGGATTGCGCAAAGAGATCGTCAAACTCCCACTTCTTAAATTGGAGTTCAAGTTCGTTGCGCTTCAGTGGTGCCAGAGCTCCCAGGGCTTTCTGAATGGATTCCGGATAATTCTGACCGAGGCCTTGGATGTCTTCAAATCTCTCATCTATGCAGAGAAGTATTCTTCTCTTCCGGTCGATGTTCTCAAGCATAGACATGTCGGCGAGATCCATTGTGAGCTGGTCCTGCGACATCGGAACGAAAGAAGTCCTGGGTTGATTCAGGCCAACCACTTCATGAATGAGTTTCAGAAAGAAAAGATCAACTTTGACCTCAGCATCTGAGAGATCTTGGATTTCTCGAATCGCACTTTCGTAGAGCTCAATTCCTTTCAGTAATTTAAAGGAAACTCTTTTTTTGTCAGAAAGAATATCTCTCTTCCAAAGTGAGAGTACGGATAAAACGGTCAGAAGAGTATTCACACCTTTGCATTCCTTCCGGAGATGGTCATGCACCTCAAGGAGCTCACCGTGAATCAGATCATGAGATACTTTAAAGAACACCTTCCGCGAAGGAACGATATCGATGTGAGAGGGTGCGAGCTTCGAAACACCAAGAAGTATCTGATCATGATCTTGCACTAGATTTTTTAACGTAAGAGCGAGCTCTCTTGAATTCACCTGAAGCCAATTCGCAGATGGTTTTTTCCTTTCTCCACCAAGTTCAATTTCTTTGCATTGGCTGTCGAGGAGCCAGCTGATCCAGTCGGTTCGCTTCAGTAAGGGTTTTAAAGACGACGGGAAAGGAATAATAACTTGGTAGCGGATAGAAAGTGCTTTCAGGAGATCAACCTGCTGGCCATTGAGGTGTTGAAACCCCCAGAAAATAAAAGTTTTTTTCAGCTGATCATTTTCTTCGGATGACCTGAGTGCTTCAGAGAGAATCTGATAGCCCGCGTGCTCATCCATGTACCCAGTAAGCTCAAGAAGCTTCCAAAATAAAGTCACAGCACGACTGATCTCAGCTGGCTCTTCGTCTAATACCGGACCTAGGGCTTCAGCGTTTAACGTGAAACTGCGGAGATCAGAAAAAAGATTGTAGGCCTGGATGAATTGCTCGAAAGAAAGTTCAGGCAGGTATTGATCTTTCAGAATGCCAAAGATGAGAAGTAACTCAGCCTTGCGCTTAATATCCGGAGGATCTTTATCTTCAAACAATGCTTCAACAAGTGATGACGTAAATTTTGAAATTGTGATGACATCAGAGCCGTCAGGATTTTTCAGACGTGAGCGGATTCCATCCGCTTTCGCGGGGCTGGGAGTGATAAACTGCTTCCCACCCGGAAGACCTTCCAGGTGAGAGAGGAGTTGGTCCTTCTGCTCGAAATAAACGATCTGCATCATGATGTGTGATTCTACCTTTTGGGTGTTCAAAGATTAACAAAAAAGCCACTCTAAGATATAATTTTTGGGTCTCAAATCCTGGGACTATTCCGGAGTACCGTATGCTAGCCGTCAGTCGTCTTTACAGTTTTCTTGATCACAAGGGGGGATTCAATATCCATTTTCTTGAGGGACAGAAGCTTATCTACGATCTGGCGATGCTTCATCCGATGAAGGGTTCTGGCTTTTCTTATTTCCGAGATACTTTTTTGAGTCTCATGCCCATGATTTTTTTTCTCAAACCAGGTGAAAACTTGGGTATCTATCTGGATTCGGAAGATCCTTACTTTCGTTTAAAAATTGAAACCAACAGCGCCGGCCACACTCGTTGTTTATTATTGCCCGAAGAATTTAATCTTTTTCCGATGAACATCACAGGCCAAGTCCGCGTAACGAAAGTTTATTCAAACGGAAATACTCCCTACACCTCGATGATGGAACTAAAAGATATCCAGACTAAAGAAGTTATTAATCAGATTATGCGAGAATCTTACCAGACGAACACAGAAGTCATTGTGGGAGATATTAGTGATCAGTCGATCATGGTCACAAAGTTACCCGGAAGTGCTACCAGTAACGTTGCCGATGATGCTCCTTTGAGACAAGAATTTGTGAAGAAG
>CANETG010000078.1 GCA_947440875.1 Bacteriovoracaceae bacterium | reverse complement strand
CATAAGTCATCATCTCAACGAGAGCTTCGCGTTTCATAAAAGTTTTTAAACGCTTCGAAAGATTATTCATCATGTTGAGGCTGAAAATAAAATCGTATTTTAATTTGACCATGTCCACTTCAACTCGAGAAAGATTACCCTGGGTCCGGAGCTCTGCTGCTTGAAGGAAAGCACTTTTTTGCGGTTCTCGAATTTCTACGATCGATGGTTTTTGAGCGACCTTTGGTGCTTCTACGACTTTCGGCGCCTCAGTAACCTTCACCGGTCTTTCTTTTTTCAGAGTCGGTTTTTTTACTGGTTCAACTTTGACGACCTCAAGTGGTTGCTGTTCGACGTAGAGATCGGTGAGACCTTTTTCTTCGAATTCTTTCCCCGCACCAAAGAAGAAAACTCTGCCTTGCAAAAATCTCTCTTTGTGAACCGTTTTAAGCATGCTTCCGAGGGAGGGAAAAAGATTTTTAAGCCCTGGATAAGAAACTTCTCGATGAGACATCACTTCACTGAAGCGCCGAAGGCAACCCATCGCCTCACCGTTTTTATTGTAGGTGTTAATGATGTTGGATTGGCCGAGGAGATAGTAAGCATCCCTCTGGTCCGAGAGCCCCATGATCTCATCTTCTTCATGACAAATGAGATCCATGATTTTTTGGTTTTCCTCACAGCTCTTCTTAAAAGACGCTGCGAGATTCTCTTCACCGCAACCAATGCCACACGTGTCTTTCACCCGGTACTGGGAATACCAATAAAAATCGCCTTTTTTGAAGCTCGTCATCCAGGAGTTGCGGTCAAAGGTATCGGGTAATTTATCTGTGTACCGAGGTTTGAAACGTACCAGCCGATCGATGAACTTTTTCATCTCAGTGGAACGGGGACTGCAACTTTTTGCCCACGCCTCAGCGTCGAAGCCACAAGCGTCCTTCAGGCGAAGTTTTTCCGCCATGAGATTCATGTGCCACTGGCCTTCAAGAAGATAGCTTAAAGTGATGAGGCGGTAAGAATAGCGAATTTGATCGAAGTGCTCGCCCAGGTGCTCATTGGAACAAAGGGCACCGCCAGGCAGCTCAGATTTTAAAAAGAACGAGTAGTCTTTCTCATCTCGGAAAATATACGTCTGAAAATATTCCTGAAGAAACTTTTCATCCGCAAAATGGAGTTGCCCCAAGTATGGGTCTTGAAAAACGACCGGCTCCCAACGCTCAGAGTAGCCGGACAGAGCTTTCTCCCCGAGGTATCCCTCAGTGTGAAAGCGGTCGGACCTGCCCCACGTCTGAAAAGACGCGGACAAAGAAACTATGAATAAAACCAGAAGAGGGTGAACCATGGAATATAAGTAATTATAAGGAGTGCGAGGAGCATTAAAAAGAGAAAAGGGACACTGACTCGATAAAGCTCAAGAACTGGCCTATTAAAGCGGAAGGAACTGATAAAAAGGTTAATCCCGACTGGAGGAGTGATGTATCCAATTTCGAGGTTGGTAAGGAAAACGATCGCTAGATGAAGAGGATTCACGCCGAATTGCTCAGCGATAGGAAGAATGAGGGGAACCACGACGATGATGGCGCTAAAAATATCCATCAAGCAGCCCACCATGAGAAGGAAGACGTTCAAAACTAAAAGAAAGACCCATTTATTGGTGATGAAGGCTCTCATCGCCTCAAGATTTTTCATCGGCACTTCTTCATCCACGAGATAATTGGTGAGCCCCAGGGCGCAGCAAAGGATCAGAAGGATCGCACCGACGAGTGTGAGACTTTCAACAATCACTTTGGGTAGATCTTTGGTCGGAGAAATGTCCTTCGTAACAAAACAATTAATCACCAGAACATAAAACGCACACAGTGCAGATGCTTCCGTAGCCGTTACAAACCCGCCGTAAACGCCACCCAGAATAAAAACAGGCAGAGGTAATTCGTACCTTGCTTCCCAAGCAGCGGGGGCAAGTACCGACCAAGAAAACGTTCTTGACGTCTCTGATTTTCTTGCCTTAAACACTGAGTACGTTCCAAGAATAACCATCAAAATGATTCCTGGTACGAGTCCGGCCAAAAACAAATCATCGATGTCGACCTTGGCAATGATCCCGTAAAGAATAATAGGTAAGCTCGGGGGAAATAAAAGTCCAAGTGAACCACAGGTCGTAATAAGCCCGAGAGAAAATTGTTCTGAATAACCTTCTTCAATCAGGATCGGGTAGAGAAGCCCGCCGAGAGCAATGATGGTCACGCCACTGGCACCTGTAAAAGCGGTAAAAAAAGCACACACAAAAAGACAAACGATGGCGACTCCCCCGGGAAGCCAACCCAAAAGCGCTTGCGAAAGTTTCAGCAGTCTAACGGGTGCTTTGGATTCGGCGAGGACGTAACCCGCGAATGTAAAGAGCGGAATGGTAATGATCGTTGGCGCCGAAGACAGTCGATAAATTTCTACCGCGACAGCGGAAATCTCAATCCCTGAAAAATAAAATGCAGCAAGAGCAAACGCCGCCATCACGGTGAATATAGGAGCGCCAAAAAGCGCCATCAAAAAGATTGTACTATACGTGATGAGCGTCAGGCTGGTCTCCGTTAATTCCAAGGAAGAGCTGATTCACGAATCGGAGAAAGATAAGACCGACTCCAAAAGGGATGATGGCGACCAAGAAAGAAGAATGGATATGAAGAAACGCAGGTGCCCCAAATTCTTTTTCGGAGAGATAAAAGTCATAGCTTGATTTCAATAGCGCCAGAGTCGTGAGGCAGCAAAAAAGAGTAATGATATTTCGGTGAAGCCAGTGAATGAATTTAGAAGAGGACATTTCCACGAGTTTTGTGAGGAGATCGACTTTGATGTGGACATTTTTACTCGTCGCAAGAGATCCGCCAAGAAATGCTGAAAGAAATACCAGATGCCGAACGAGCGGCTCGAGCCACATGAAACTTTTTCCGCCCCAACGACAGACAATCGCCATCACTGCGAGAGTCAAGATGGTGAGAAGGCAGCTGATGAGCCCCCAACGACTGATTTTTTCTAAAATGTCGTCGAAGATCCGAATGAATCTCACTTCTTCACCTCTTGATCGAGTGCTTCAATGATGGCCCCGGGAATCACTCTTCCCGAAATTACTTTTTGGATCACAGTCTTGCGAAGCTCCGCCGCTTTTTTTAAATCGTCTTGCGGAAAAGTAACAAACTCGATGCCTGATTTTTTCATTTGATTGCGAGCTTCTTCATTTTCTAAAAGGGACTTATCGTTGGCCTCTTTGATCCGCTTTGCCGAAATCTCCTGAATCAGTTTTTGATGGGCGGGAGTGATCTTAGTCCAAACTTTATCCGATAGGAGAAGAGCACCGATAGAAAAAGTTGTCGGAAAATCGACGACGTATTTTATCTTAGTGTGCCACTGAAGAGCAAGAATTCCTAAGGGGGGAGCGTAAGCAGCGTTGATGATACCGGTTGAAAGTGATGAAAGAACATCCGGTAAGGCCAGCGGCACACTCACAAGCTCCAGACTCTCAATCAAAGCGCGAGATAATTCATCCCCTTCCCACGCCCAGGCCTTGACACCTTTTAATTCATTAAAATTAGCTACCTTCTTAGTCGAGACGATGTACACAAGACCGAGCTCATAGAAGCCCAGGTTCACGAAACCTTTTTGCTTAAAACCAGCGTTAAAGCGCGGAGTGAGGTTTGTCATGACCCTACCGGCTTTTTTCTGATCACCGTAAAAGGTGAAAGGAATCTCAAGTGCTCGCACATCGGGGTAGATATCCGCGAGTGTTTTACCGGTGAAAACACCACCGTGCAATTGACCGATGCGGATTTTCCTCACGACATCCGGCTCATCACCGGCAACCCCGCCGTAATAAATTTTGACAATTACTTCGCCGTTGGTTGCCGTCTCGACTTCCTGGGCAAACTTTTTGATACTGTTGCCCCAGCTTGTTCCCTCAGGAATCAGAGCGGCCAGTTTCACTTGAGTGACCGCAAGAGTTGGTAAGGTCAAAAGAAGTAACAAAGCGCCGAGAGTGTATTTCATGTCGACCCCTTAAAAGATTTTCTTTTTATTTTTTTCAAAAATTTCTAGTCTCTTTTTTGCTACAGCGTTGTAGAGATTGAGAGAACGAGACTTATGGTAACGACTTTCATCCGAAAGATTATCTCTCGCCTTGCTCCCCCATTCCTTAAATTCAGACTGTAGAGTGGTGGCCAGTTTTTCGTACCCATCAGCGTCCATCGCTGGCAGATAAATGTACTGGATCATACTGAGCGGGATCAGAAGATGATGCGGATACTTTCTCATCGCAGAGGTATAGATCTCTTTTGCCTTTTCTGGATTCCCCCCGAGCATGCGCGGACGACTTGCCTGATACTGGGCCATGAAAAGATCGCAGAGACCGTTTTCGATCTCTGGCCTCTGTGTGCACACAAAATCAAAAAGAATTTTGACTCTGGGAATTTGCGACACGAGGGAGACGTTATCTTTTTGAAGGTTAATCAGAGATCCCCAGGATTGCGCCGTATACACGAGCGCAACAAGATCATCTTCGTCCGTTTCTCGTTTCAGTTTTTTTCGCAAGTTTTCTTCTGAAAGAGTGAGGAGATCATTTTTTGAAATATCTTTTTTCTCGAGATAATAAATGCCGTAATCTAGAGCGCGCGTGTAGTGGTGTATCGCCTCAATTTTATGCTGAGATTCTTCGAGGCCTAGAAAGTCATCTTCAATGGCGAGAGTTTCGGGAACTGCATAGGCATAACCCGCGTGTGATTTGATCACCGCAGGAAGAAGACTTAAATTTTCAGGTTGAGTGAGATAAACGAGTTCAATCAGTTTAAGATTCCCAGGCGCAGAATTTTGGAAGAAGTTCCATGAATCCTCATTGGCCAATTGTTCGGCCGCTTGATGAAAAACGGGAGAGGATCTCCGCACTGCCCACTTCTGTAAGCTGGAGCAGCTTGTGAGGATAACCAGAAAAAAAATGAGGAATCGACCCATATTGCTCTAACCCATGAAAATCACGCTTATCTAATGTTAAACGGTCTCATCTTCGACGGGTAGCCTAATTTAGGATGGGAAAATATTCCCACTCTTTCAGGTAGATGCAAGTGCCGTGATATAATATCCTCAATCGAATCCTTCTGTGTTTTTTCGTAAAGTGTTTACGCATTTTCACCGACAGGTTCGCTAAGACATTAACAGGAGAAACATGTTGAGTGATCTTACGATCTCTTAGCCTGATTCCACTCAGACGATTTCATCGACCGAGGGGAAAAGGCGCAACAAGCTTTTACACCAGAGGTAATTATGAAATCGAAATCTTCAGTCTCCACGAAAAACACAGCAACTGAAAAAGCTCTTGGCACTCGTAAAAAGCCACAGAGCCTTCGCCCTATGCGCTCGATGATGGCAGTAAGAAGTCTTAAGCCTAAGACCGTCGCTGCTTCAATGAAGACAGAAACGGAAATTCAGTAGTTAAAAGTTTTTATCAATATCGGCTTTGAGCTTGCGGTGAATTTCTGTGAGCCGATTCTGTTGTTCACTATGAAGTAACTGCATGTACTTCTTCTTGGCCTCGAAAATGACTTCCACCGCTTCGAGGTAATTCTTTTTTAGCTGTCTGAAACATAGCTGCTTCTGGTCCATAGGGAGAATCTTTCCCTTCGAGTCAGGAGCCTCCCCGCTGCAGTAGAGTTTTTCCTCCTCGATGCTGTTCTCGAGATCCCGGACTGTCTGATTGAAGGAATCCTCAAAGTTGGGATTTGTACTTAAAGGCAATTTCTTGAGTTTTTGGGTGAGACCTGGCACACGACTCAAAAAGTTCTTATCCGCTCCGAAGCCGAAGATATCCGCGTGTGCCGAGAAGGTGAAAAGAAAAATTAGAATAAACTTGGCCACGAAGAAACTCCAGGGAAATGTTGATTCAAAAATTCTTGAGACTCATTTACGAAACGCGAAAGCGGGAAGCCCACGACATTGGAGTAAGACCCATCCACTCGAGAAATAAATGTTAATGACGGTCCTTGGATACCGTAAGCTCCCGCCTTATCTAAAGAATCACCCGTATCAAGATAGAGCTCCATGAGGACATCAGAGATTTTATCAAACGTTACTTTCGATTCATCAACAAAAGAATGACGATGAACTTTTCCGCTCGCCAAAAGAGAAAGAGAAACTGCCGTGAAAACCGAATGAGTCCTACCTGAAAGGTCCGTAAGAAATTTTCTGGCTTCGTCACGGTTCGATGGCTTATTGTAAATTTTCCCATCACTCACCACTATCGTGTCAGCAGAAACGATCATAAATGCTTCGGAAGCTCTTTGGTTAAGGAGCTTTTCAACAACGGCCAAACCTTTTACTTCAGCGATATCTTTTGCGTGCTGCACGGGATCTGTCGCTTCGGAATATTCAGGAACAGATAGTGCAATCACTTCAAAAGGAAGCTTCAAATGACCAATGAGTTCTCTTCTCCTAGGAGAAGCACTCGCGAGAATGAGTTTTAATTTAGATTTTGCCATTTCTTAAAAGCCAGACGTAGTACTCAAGGTCGTGCATTTCACGAACTCGCATTTTTTTCTGAGTGTATCTTGTTTTGAGCCCTAGGAGGTAGTGGTTTAATGCTTTTTCGTAAATGTGCGCTGATAATTCGCGGCGTGGGGTTTCACCCGCTGCTTCAAGTTTGGTCAGTAAGTTTTCGACGGAGCGAAGATTGGTCGTCTCCATCCTTCTGGTGTACTCAGAAAGAAAGACTTGTCTTTTTCTAAGATCCGCTTCCAACCAAAGACGGTAACCGTATTCGATACCGAGCTTTTTTGGCCGATCGATTGATTCTAAAATCGCCAGACTGTATTTCTCCATCCACACTTCACGGGCAAACTCTATTGTCTGAATACGCTTCGTCATAAGTTCAGCGACATCAAGTCCTCCTCGTGGAGAAGACATAGTGGCCGATCTTCCAGATGCTTCAACTTCGGTCCAGACGTCAGGGTTTTCGACCGGGACACTCGTGTTCGTGTAACCTCGGAGCTCCATCGAAAAACTTCCCGTTCCCTGCGAACGACGAAACCAGGATTTCTCTCCAGGCACATGAATGAAATTAAAACTCGATTGAGCCGCGGAAACGGTGACATTTGGTGCGACCATCATGACTTTTGTCAAAATCTCCGAGCGGTTTTTCTCTTTCAAAAAGTCATTGTTCTTTTTCTTAAGAGCATTCAGTTGTGTCACCTGATCTTGAATAGCAAGATCCTTCAGATCCATGACCTCAGTCAGATGTTCGCGATCGCTTTGAGAGGAGAAACGCTTCCTCTCAAACCATTCCACGTTAACTTCTCGAAGCATGAGGGGAAGGAAAACCGAATCCGTTTCGGGGTGAAAGTTTGGTTTTATCTCTTCTTGGTAGCGAGGGTGAAAAAAAGCATGTCCGTAATTAAGTCTCAAAAGATAAAAGATTTCTGTCGAGGATACTAACATTTCATGAAACGAAACAGACGTTTCAGCACCTAGGCGAATGAGAGAGCCATCCACTAAGTAGACCCAGGCGTAGGAATCTTTTTCCGTGCGAAACTCGTCACCCTCCGCGATTCGCGAAAGATGTTCGACGTTTGCTTTATCTACACCACGGTACACAGGACAAGTTCCCACACACTTGAGAACCTTACCCATGAGTTCGAGATGGCGCTGATCACGGAGACGAATTCTCCAATCAGGAGTGACGTCTTTAAGCTCCCGATCGATTAACCAGTAATCGATGTTGAGAAATCCTTCGGGATCAATTCCTCGCCAAGGGATGATGGAGTATCCTTGACCCTTTAATGGTTCTTTATCCAGGATAACTTTCTGATCAACGGGCACTTTCCATTCGGTTGTTTCGTGAAGCTCGGGAGGAGTAAAACGCTGAGGCCCTTCAAGATCTGGAAGAACTTCAGATTCAAGGCCAAGAAAATCATCCACCGCTTCCGTTTGGGTGAACCCCGTAGACGGAATCAGCGTTAGACTCAGGGCAAAAGCTGACCAGAATAGTCTCTTCATAGTTTTTTCTCTTAATCTCTCCTCGGAGTCCCAGTTGAGAAATTTACGCTTCCCCACTTTTCTGCTACTGTAAGAGTTCATTTTTACCCCTTTTTTGGAGTCTCCTCCCATGGAAAACAGCGAACCAAGCGTCGCCACGGAAAACTTCTCATTTGTTCAAGCCGAAAAGACCGTCTTGAAGTTCTGGAAAGAGAAAGAAATTTTCAAAAAGAGCTTAGATAAAACTCGCTCCGGGAAAAATTATATTTTCTACGATGGGCCTCCCTTTGCGACGGGTCTTCCCCACCACGGCCACATCGTTGCCTCAACTTTAAAAGACGTTGTCCCTCGCTATTTCACGATGAAAGGTTATTACGTTGATCGCCGTTTCGGTTGGGACTGTCACGGCCTACCGATTGAGCAGGAGATCGATAAAAAGTTTGAGATGTCGGCCTCAGACTTCGTCGCCAAATACGGTGTCAAAAAATACAATGACGAGTGCCGCGGCATCGTGGATCGTTACTCAAGTGAGTGGGAAAAAACCATCAGTCGTCTTGGTCGTTGGGTGGATTTTGAAAACGATTACAAAACGATGGACGTAGATTTCATGGAGTCCGTGTGGTGGGTTTTTAAATCCATCTGGGACAAAGGTCTCATCTATCAGGGAAATAAAATCGTTCCTTTCTCTCCCGCTCTTCAGACGGCTCTTTCAAATTTCGAAGCGGGCCAGAACTATCAGGATATTCAAGATCCAGCGGTCACCATTTTATTCCGCACCAAAAAAGATCCGAATACGTATTTCGCTGCCTGGACAACCACTCCCTGGACTCTTCCTTCGAATCTTTCTCTTTGCGTTCATCCGGAAATTGAATACGTAAAAATTAAAGACCTCGAAAAAAATATTTTTGTGATCATGGCAAAAGGGAGACTTGAGTCCTACAAAAAACAACTGAAGTTCGAAGAAGTCGAAACGATGACGGGTGCTCAGCTTAAAGGCGAACGTTACGAACCACTCTTCCCGTATTTTAATCATCTCGAAAAAGATGGTTACTTCGTCATGCTAAATGACGAATACGTCACGACAACTGATGGTACGGGTATCGTTCACCAGGCCCCTGGCTTCGGTGAAGAAGATAATCGGGTGATGAAAGAAGCAAAACTCACTGTGGTTGTGGCCCCATTCGATGGCTCAGGAATTTTCACTTCGGAAGTCTCTGACTTCAAGGGTCTCAAGTTCAAAGACGCTGATAAAGAAATCATCAAGAACTTAAAAGATCGCGGGCAGCTTCTCCATCAATCCGTTCTGGTTCACAGTTATCCGATGTGCTACCGAACAGATACTCCGCTCATGTACCGGGCGATGCCCCAGTGGTATCTTGCTGTCGAAAAAATCAAAGAGAAAATGATCAAGGCCAACCAGGAAATTACCTGGGTGCCTGAAACGATCAAAGATGGCCGTTTCGGAAAATGGCTTGAGAACGCTCGCGATTGGGCAATTTCACGCACGCGTGTTTGGGGAACTCCCCTCCCGATTTGGGTAAACGATGCCTCTGGAAAAACTATTTGTATGGGTTCGCGCGAAGAACTGAACAAGTATTCAGGCACTCTCGTGAGTGACCTCCATAGAGAGTATGTCGATGACATTACGTTTAAAGTCGCGGGCGAAGAAGGAACATATAGAAGGATTCCGGAAGTTCTCGACTGCTGGTTTGAATCGGGCTCAATGCCTTACGCTCAACTGCACTATCCTTTTGAAAACGAAAAAGTTTTTAAAGATGGCTTCCCTGCGGAATTCATCGCTGAAGGTCTCGATCAGACCCGCGGCTGGTTTTATACACTCACCGTTCTGTCTGCCGCCTTATTTGATAAGCCAGCGTTTAAAAATGTGATCGTCAACGGAATGGTTCTTGCTGGTGACGGCAAGAAAATGTCGAAGCGTCTCAGAAACTACACCCCGCCGGATGAACTCATTGAAACTTTCGGCGCCGATGCCCTACGACTTTTCCTCATCAACTCAGGGCTGGTGAAAGCAGAAGAACTACGCTTCACTGATGATGGTGTGAAGGACATGGTCCGCCGAGCACTTCTTCCTTGGTTTAACTCGTTTAAATTTTTCTCCACGTACGCCAAAGCTGACGGTTGGAAAGTTTCGGAAAAAGAAATCGCCACGGATAATATTCTTGATCAATGGGTCCTCTCGAAACTCCAGACTCTCGTGAAGAACGTGAACCATGAAATGACAAATTATCGCCTCTACAACGTTGTGCCTGAGCTCTTTGCCTTCATTGAAGATCTGACGAACTGGTACATAAGATTAAACCGTCGTCGTTTCTGGGAAGAAGGCAT
>CANETG010000077.1 GCA_947440875.1 Bacteriovoracaceae bacterium | reverse complement strand
CCATGTGAACGGTGCCTCTTCAGTGGATCTCGTCGTGGGAACTGATTCGACCCGGGAAGAAGCTGCCCTCATGAAAGAGAAAGTTCCGGGACTACTCGGACGGACAGTTAATGTTTCTTATTTCAACGGCACTCACGGTGTCGAGACTTCGAAAGACGATAAGCCTCTTGATCATCTCCTTCGCCACCGCGATCACACGGCGAACACTCGGGGCGTAGAAGAGCAGGGGATTTCGGTTCTCGCTGGTGGTGAGACGACAGCTGATGTGGTGATCTACTTCCGCAACGGCCGAGCTGGAGTTCCGAAATTTAAAGAGGGGACGAAAGTTATCGCTTGGGGTGTTTGGAACCTCAGCGAAATTAAGTCGATTCCAGGTTTAGTCGGGGTCATTCCCGGTCTATCGACCGTGGAGAAATCAGGCTCCTACAAAAACGTTGATGGAATTGTTCAAAAGTTCCACCCGGCAATCCAGCACAAAGGAACGGCCGTTGCTGCTCATGATGTCGTGAATCTTCTGGCGAGGATGAAATAATGGACATGGACACAATTTTTCCTTTCGCCCAGTTGGCGGCGAAGATTGCTTTCGTCGTTGGTCTCTCTTTGGGGGTCGTGCCCATCATGGTTTGGTTTGAGCGCCGTGGGTCTGCGTGGATGCAAGGACGAGTCGGTCCTCACCGGACGGGCTTTTTCGGACTTCTCCAGCCGTTGGCGGACGTGATCAAGTTTTTCCACAAAGAAGACTTCACGCCCAGAAACGCCAATAAGTTCTATTATCACTTGGGCCCGATGATGGCGCTCATTGCTCCGCTTTGTGCGATGGCAGTGATTCCCTTCGGATCTAAAATCATCATCGATAACCGGGAAGTTGTCCTTCAGATTGCTGAAATGGACGCTGGTGTTCTCTTCATTCTCGCTTTCGCGGGCCTTGAAGTTTACCCGATCATCCTCGGTGGCTGGGCATCCCGAAACAAGTATTCCGTTCTCGGTGCTCTTCGCGGTTCTGCGCAGATCGTTTCATATGAAATCTCCATGGGTCTTTCTCTTCTCTCCATGCTCATCATTTACGGTTCCGTGAACCCCCATGACATGGTGACGTGGCAATCAGTGCACTGGTGGGGAGCTCTCATGAACCCTTTCGGTGCTCTCGTTTTCTTTATCTCTATATTTGCGGAAACAAACCGCGCTCCGTTTGACATCGCCGAAGGGGACAGTGAAATCGCTGGTGGTTATCACCTCGAGTATGGTGCGATGAAATTTGCCCTCTTCTTCATGGCGGAATACGTTGCGATGATCATGGCCTCGGCACTTATTTCGACACTCTATTTCGGGGGCTACGGGATTCTCCCTGGCATGCAGATCATCATCGATGCGGTGATTGCTCAGTTCGGATTCGGTGCGGCCGGTGCGCAAAATACCCTGGCGCTTTTCCAGGTCCTTTCACTCCTATCGAAAATCGCTTTCTTCATGTTCGTCTTCGTCTGGATCCGCTGGACCCTTCCGCGTTTCCGTTTCGATCAGCTCATGGATCTTGGCTGGAAGATACTCTTCCCGCTTTCTCTTATTAACCTGGTAGCAGTGACCCTTGGGGTCTACTTCTACAATTCATAGGAGGACTTGATGGCAACCATTAACGTCTCCAAAAAATTTACGGCGCGGGAAAAGTCTTACATCCCGGCGATCCTCATCGGGATGAAGATCACGATGAAGCGCTTCATTGCCGGATTCTTTTTCAGAAAACATGACACGATCATGTACCCAGAAGAAAGACGCAATTACTCTGACCGCTTCCGCGGGGCACACTTCATTTCAGTCGATTCATCGAAGACAGAAAACTGCACAGCGTGCTTCCTCTGCGAAACGATCTGTCCCGCCGAATGCATTCACATCGTCGCTGACGAACGTGAAGAAGAGCACAACCCAGACGGTGTGAAAAAAGAGAAAAAGCCGCTGAGCTTTGATATCGATCTCCTCCGCTGTTGCTTCTGCGGCTTCTGCGAAGAAGCGTGTCCGAAAGATGCCATCAAGATGGGTGGGAATTACGAAATGGCGACGTCAACGCGCGAAGAAGCTATCGTCGATCTGAATCAGCTCAAGCGTCCGATGAACGGCCGCCGCGAGATGGATGAGGGGAAAAAGAAATGAGCCCGGTACTAATAATTCTCGCTGTTCTTTCGGCGCTCCTCGCGGTGACGATGTTGTTTGCGAAGAGTCCGATCACATCAGCACTTTGTCTTCTCGGTGTTCTTATCATGACAGCTGGGATGTACGGAATGATCGGAGAGCACCTCGTGGCCACGATTCAACTCGTGGTTTACGCCGGAGCGATCATGGTTCTCTTCATCTTCTCGATCATGCTTCTCAATCTGAACAATGAAGAGACTGATTACAAAGACAGACCTCTCGTGTTTGGAGCAGCCCTTGCTCTTGGAGCCCTCGCTTTCGCTGGCTTCGGGGTTGCGATCTGGAATCACTTCCAGGCGGGCGACGTGGTAGTCAAAGGGAAGTTCTCACCGGAGTTGATCCAGACTCTCGGTGGAAACACAAAAGTCCTTTCACACTCACTCTTTACTCAATTCTACGTTTCATTCGAAGTCATCTCTCTGGCACTGCTCGTAGCAGTCGTCGGAGCTGTTGTCCTTGCGAAGAGAAAATTTGATTAAGGCATAAACAATGACAAACGAAATCCTCCTTCAATTATTGGCGGCCTTTCTCTTTACCATGGGCATGCTCGTGGTGCTGATGAGACGCGACACCATCATGATCCTCATGGGCATTGAACTCCTCCTGAACGCGGCCAATCTTTCAATGGTCGCTTTCTCGAAGGCCCATCAAATGCTTGATGGTCAGATGCAGGTCTTCTTCGTGATTACTATTGCCGCCGCAGAGTCCGCGATCGGTCTTTCGATCCTCGTGAATCTCTACCGAAATTTTGGTTCGATTAAGACTCAATCAGCTACTACCCTTAAAGGATAAGACCTGTGGATACGATCAACTCTAGTCTTCCGCTTCTTATTTTACTCTCACCACTCATTGGATTTTTTATCAATGGTGTGGTTCTTCCTCTGAAGTACAAAGGGTTCGCCAAAACTGGCCCTGACGTCGCTGGTGGTGTCGCCACCGCATTCATCGCCTTGAGTTTTGTGCTGGGGCTTGCTGCCTTCTCACAACTTCACGGCGAAAATCCAGCGGTCGTAAACTACGCGTACCAGTGGTTTGATTTCGGAGGCCTCAAAATTGCTTTTGAGCTTCGGATCGATAAACTCTCAGGAATTCTCGTCCTCATTATTTCAGGGATCGGGACTCTCATTCACTTGTACTCGATGTCTTACATGCATGATGAAGAGTGCGTGGGGAGATAGTTTTCGTACCTCAACCTTTTCTGCTTCAACATGCTTCTTCTCGTGATGGGTGCTAACCTTCCCCTTCTCTTCTTCGGTTGGGAAGGAGTAGGACTGTGTTCGTACTTACTCATCGGATTCTGGTACACCGACACGGAGAAAGCCAACGCTGGGAAAAAAGCGTTTATCGTTAACCGTATCGGAGATCTCGGATTCCTTATCGGAATGTTTCTTCTTTTCAGAGAGCTAGGTACTCTCGATCTTTATGAGATCAATTCGGCCCTCGCCAATCCAGAGATCGTCGCCTCACTCATGCCTTCCGCAACTCTCATTTGCCTTTCACTTTTCGTGGGAGCCACTGGTAAGTCGGCGCAGATTCCACTTTATGTTTGGCTCCCAGACGCGATGTCGGGTCCGACTCCCGTTTCAGCACTCATCCACGCTGCTACCATGGTAACGGCGGGGGTTTACATGATCGCGCGCCTTAACCCGCTCTTTGATCTCTCTCCTGTCGCCCTCAGTGTAATTGCGCACACGGGTGCACTCACGGCGGTTTTTGCGGGCTCCATTGCCGTCGCTCAAACGGATATTAAAAAAGTTCTCGCTTACTCAACAGTTTCTCAGCTTGGGTTCATGTTCCTGGCCTGTGGTGTGGGTGCGTATCAGACAGCCGTTTTCCATTTAATGACTCACGCCTTCTTTAAAGCACTTTTATTCCTTGGTTCAGGATCTGTGATTCACGCCTGCTCAGGTGAGCAAGACATGACGAAGATGGGTGGGCTCAAGAAATATCTTCCGCACACTCACATTACGATGCTCATTGGATCGCTGGCGATTTCAGGGATTCCTTTTTTCTCAGGATTTTTCTCGAAAGACGAAATTCTTTATTCCGCGATCGCTCTTCCGAATGGAGTTTCTTATCTCTTTATCGTCGGTGTGATCACGGCCGCTCTGACTGCATTCTACACTGGTCGCATGATGAGCCTTACTTTTTACGGAAACGAGAGAATGTCTCACGACGTGAAACATCACCTTCATGAGTCTCCAGCACTCATGACAGGGCCACTTTATGTTCTCGCGGGTCTTGCTGCTCTTGGTGGATTCCTCGGAGTTCCGCATTTAATGGGTGATTATATGGGACACATGCCCCACGTTCTTTCCACTTGGCTTGATGGGGTTGTGCCCGCGAGACACTTACCACTGGTAGGAGTGAAAATTCCTCTCCACGAAGGTGTCGTGATGATCGGGTCTTCAGTTATTGCGGGTCTTTTCTTTTGGCTTGGAATTAAACTCTTTAAGACCAAAATGTTCCTCACCGAAATTATTGGTGGAGAAGGGTGGCATAAGGTTCTTTCGAATAAATATTATATTGATGAGCTTTATCAATTCATCGTCGTGAACCCAATTAGGAAGATTTCAGAGTTTTCGGGAATGGTGATCGACAAGCTTGTGGTCGATGGCGCCGTGAATGGAATCGGTCGGGGAGTCCGCAAAGTAGGTTCAGGTCTTCGATTGATTCAAACCGGCGACATCCAGACTTACGGGCTCTACATGCTCGGTGGACTTGTCCTCGTACTCTTTTTTATCTTCAAATTAGGATAAGGCGATGGAAACTACTTCGACACTTCTCAGTTGGATCATTTTTACCCCTGCCTTTTTGGGAGTCCTCACACTTTTTTCTCCGTCTTCTTTAGAGGGTCAGTTAAGAAAGTTTGCCCTCTTTCAAACACTCGTCAGTGCCGTTCTTGCGATTATCATGTACGCAGGATTTTCGGGGCAGGAAGCAGGATTTCAGTTCACTCAGACGGTTCCCTGGCTCCCTGACTGGGGAATTAATTATATCGTTGGGATCGATGGGATCAGTCTTCCCCTGGTGATGCTCACGGCTTTTGTTGCCCCACTTGCGATCCTTGGAACTTGGCCGGACTTATCTCACGGTGGAGAACTCAAACTCGAAAAATTCTTCGTCGCCATTCTCATGTTTCTTCAATCGGGAATGTACGGAACGTTTCTCGCTGTTGATGTGTTCCTGTTCTACTTTTTCTGGGAAGTCGTCCTCATTCCGATGTTCTTCTTAATCGGTATCTGGGGCGGGAAAGAAAGAATTTACGCTACGGTGAAGTTCTTCCTTTATACGATGGTGGGATCACTTCTCATGCTCGTGGCGATTTTCTGGCTCGTGCGCGAGACTCAGCTTCAAACGGGAGTTCTGAGCGCTTCACTTGAGTCCATTGCGATGCTGAGATTTGCTTTTGATGACAGTAGTTTGTGGGCAGCTCTGCAGTCTCCCCAGGCATTACTGTTCTTGGCATTTGCTTTAGCATTTGTGATCAAAGTGCCGATGGTTCCCTTCCATACTTGGCTTCCCGATGCTCACGTTCAGGCACCGACGGTCGGCTCAGTCTTCCTGGCCGCGGTTCTTCTTAAACTTGGTACGTATGGGCTTATGAGAATTGCGATTCCGCTTTTCCCAGAAGCCGCTCACTATTTTTCGACCATGTTTATTACACTCGGTGTGATCGGAATTATCTACGGTGCTTTCTGTGCTTTAGCCCAATCTGATTTTAAAAAGCTTGTGGCATATTCTTCGGTCTCTCACATGGGTTACATCGTGGTGGGACTATTCTCATTCAATAAAATAGCAATCGCTGGATCTCTGTATCAGATGATTAACCATGGAATTTCTGCCGGAGGACTTTTCCTCATCGTGGGTTTTCTCTACGAAAGGCTCCATACGAGGAACTTAAATGAATTCGGTGGGCTCTCGAAAATTGTTCCGGTCATGGCGATTGCGTTTATGATAATGACTCTTTCTTCAGTTGCTCTTCCTGGCTCAAACGGATTTGTGGGGGAGTTTCCCATCCTTCTCGGGTCATTCCAGACTCATCCCTTGATGGTTCTCTTTGCTGGCTCTGGGGTTATTCTCGGAGCAGTTTACGCGCTCAAGGCTTATCAGCTCGTGATGCTTGGACCAGTGACCAGAACTGATCTGGGTGATCTTCATGATCTTAATCTTCGTGAAGTCATTGCGATGTCAGTTCTCACTCTTTTCGTTTTTGGTATTGGATTTTTCCCTAAGACATTCTTTGGGAAGTCTGATGCCACTCTTAATACGTATGCCGATACCTTGATTCAGAAAGTAGGTTCACCATGACTTTGATGGAAATTTTTCCGCTCGATAATTTGAGCAGTGGCGCATATGTGTCGCTTCTTCCTCTGATTCTCTTATCCTTTGGAGCGATCCTTTCGCTTCTCGTGGGTACGCATAAGACTCGGGGACATGGGAATGCGTTTATTTCTTCTGGAGTTGTGCTTGGTCTATGTTTAGTTCTTTTGGGAGTTAATGCGGGCGCAGAGGCGACTGTTCTTCTTAACGGAACTTTGGTCATTGATTCCTTCACTAGAACACTTTCGTTTTTTGCCTGTTCGTTTGCGCTCATCTCAGTGATCATCACTCGCGGAATTGATTTGAAAGAGAATCTCCTTTCAGAAGTTTATGCGCTCATTCTTTTTTCTACAGCAGGCATGATCCTCATGATGAGCACCAATCATCTTCTTTTCATGTTCATCGCTTTAGAGATCATGTCGCTAGCGGTTTACGTGATGGTGGCGATGAGAAGAACGAGCTATTTTTCTGCGGAAGCAGGGCTTAAATACTTTATTCTCGGTGGTCTCGGTTCTGCGTTCCTACTCTATGGCTCTTCACTCATTTTTGGAGCAACAGGTAGTTTTGATCTTCCCACGATCAATGAGGCGATCACTTCGAGAACTCCGACAGCAATTTATTACGTTGGTCTTGGTCTCGTTCTCACGTCGATGCTTTTTAAAGTCGGGGCGGTTCCTTTCCACGGATGGGTTCCGGATGTTTACCAGGGTGCAGCCACGAATGTGACGGCATTCATGAGTGCCGGTGTGAAATTCACAGCATTTATGGCGCTCGCTCGGATCGCTCAATACACCATCTTCGCTGAGGGTGTACCATTCATGCAGTGGTTTGAATCTTACATATGGCTTGTGGCCGCGGCTTCTATGATTTACGGAAACTTCGTCGCCATTTCCCAGAATGAAATTAAACGCATGCTTTCTTTTTCAACGATTGCTCACACAGGTTATCTCCTTCTCGGTCTCTACGCGATGAAGATGGGCCCTGAGGCTGGCCAGAGTGTGATCGTGTATCTTTTCTTCTACGCACTTTCGTCGCTGGGCGCGTTTGCGATCATTGCGCAATTTGAAAGCGGGAATGAAAAAGACCTCCGGATTGATCAGATCGCGGGTATGGGTCTGCGGCATCCTGTGATGGGCGCATGTTTGACGATCTTTCTTCTTTCCATGGCAGGAATTCCGCTCACGTCTGGATTCATCGGAAAGTACGGACTTTTTAATACAGCTGTAAATGCGGGTCAGGTTCCACTTGTGGTCATTGCCGTGCTTACAAGTGTGGTTTCAGTTTATTACTATCTTCGAGTCATCGTTTACATTTACATGAAAGAACCAGAGGGTGATCAGGCGATCTTCCAGAACATGAGAGGCGCGGGAATTGCAGCAACGCTTTCTGCGGCAGCGACAGTTCAGTTCGGTCTCTTCCCACGCGCGATTCTTGAGCTCGTGAAGCACCTTGGAAAATAAGAGGACAATATGATTGCGAGAAAAATTACCTACAAGGGAAATTTTAATGAAGAAGCACTTTCATTGATCTATGACATTACCCGAAAGTCTGAAATTACGGGGCAAGTAAAAATGATAAGCAACCACGAGATTGTTCTTAATCTCGAAGGTGACCCGTCATACATCAAACTTCTTCAACACCGGATCGACCGGAGTGCAAAAAGTTTTATTTCCGAGAAAATCATTGAGCAGATTCCCTATCAACGCTACGTCGGAGTCACACTCTTGCCTTAATGAGAGTCCCAGTCGGGGACTTTTATGAGCTAGTTTTTTCTTTTTAGCAGACTGCGTCTGATGCAAAAAAATAATCGATGCACGGTACATCATAACTCCTTGTCCTGAATAAAAGGTCAATTGATTAACTTCCATTCAAGGGATTCAGAGAGTTAAGAAAATCATCGCAGGAAATTAAATCTTAATAATTCTAAATTTTCCCTGTTTCTCTCTACGTCATCCTTGTCTCTCATGACATTCAAGAGTTCCCTATATCTAGGTCAAGGAGGACATGATGAAAACTTTAATCTTCGCTCTCACTCTCACGTCAACACTATGGGCAAGCCCACCGCCGCGGCCTCAGGTTTATACCTGCCACGCGAGAATGATCGATTGTTATGGACGCCCGCTTTACACCTACTGGGCACGAGGTCCGCAGTATCAGGGCGCATGCCATTACGCCGCTAATCTTTGCCTTCTTGATGCTCGCATGGGCTACGGTGGTCCCGGGGCCCGCTGTACTATTTTAGGTAAATAGCTTCAGCGTACCCTGCTTTGATAAGTAGGATTGTTTTTGATTTTCCCGTCCTTGGTCATCTCGAAATAAGTTTTTCTGGCGAGCAAGAGGGCGAGGAAGATCAGAAACCATTTCAGCACTTCTTTTTTGTCTTGAGAATCTTTTTTGCCAAGTCCACGGTGAAGTGTAAGAGACGTGGTCGTTTGGTCTTGGTGGTATCTTCCCTTCGGATGATTTTTCCATTCAGAATCGAGGCGATGCATGCCGGAGATTTCTTTTTTCCATTCCGTCCAATCTCGGCCTTTACGCTTGGGCATAATTTATTGATCCTTATTGTTCGACGTAATTAGTCTCTTACAGATGAAAGAATACGGTTAAGGGATATTACGATTTATAGTAGATTCCTTAGCTTAGAAAACCCTCGGAATAAAAACAAGGAATTCTCTGCCACGGTATCTAGGCGGTGTTAGAAACTAAGATCACCATCGATAGGAATTTTGAGAACTTCGGAGACCTGACTCACTAATTGTTGGCGAGTAAATGGTTTCACCACGATATTCTTTACCCCGTATTGAATCGCCGTCAAAACATCTTCTTGTTGAAGGTAACCTGAGATGAGGATGATTTTCATGGAGTTAAATTTAAGATTGCTTTTGATTTGTTCAATGAATTCGACCCCGAGTTTGCCGGGAAGTATTTGATCGATAATCAAGAGATCGAATTCCTGATTGAGAATCTTTTGCATCGCTTGAATCGCAGATGGGGCAGTGATGACGGAGTGAAATTCAAACGTTGATTCAAGAAAGATTTTTATGAGATCGCAGATCTTTTCTTCATCATCGATCACGAGAATATTCATTTCCTGGGGTCTTTTATTGTTCATGCTGCCCCCTTAAGCTTGAGAGCTCCTCTGATGGTCTTCATGACCTCTTCGCGATTGAAGGGCTTGAGAATCACGCCCCCAATATCGAGAAGTTTCTTGTCTTTATTATATTGATCGACGAACTTCGCACTCGTCATGTAGAGAATGGGGCCGTCGTACCCGGTCTCGCGCGCAAGATGTGAAAATTTACCACCATCCATGATGGGCATAGAAAAATCAGTGATCATGAGATCGATGTTCGCCTTACTTAAGAATTTGAGTGCATCAATAGGGTCGGATGAACCTATGAAGACATAGCCATCTTCACGGATGAAAGAGTTTAATACGTTGAGAATCTGAACCTCATTATCAAGGACGAGAATGCGTTTTTCTTTCTTTGATCCCGAGAGTGACTTGTCGTTCCGGGTGTAAGAATAAATTTCAATCATCGGGAGCCTAATGCGAAAATGCGCACCATCCTCACGTTCAATGTTTTCCAACTTACCACGGTGAGTTTCTATAATCTTGGCACAGATTGAAAGCCCAAGACCGGTACCAGTGCCGGCCTCCTTCGTCGACATGAATGGCTTAAATAAGTTGGGCCTCACCTTTTCAGGGATCCCGGGACCATTATCGATGACATCAATAAACGTGTGATTTTCATTCTCTGACTTTGAAATAACAATATTGATCAGACCATCGGGCACTGCGCCTGACGTGATGGCATCGATGGAATTTTTTACGAGGTTGATGATGACCTGCTCGAGCTTAATTCTGT
>CANETG010000076.1 GCA_947440875.1 Bacteriovoracaceae bacterium | reverse complement strand
CGCCTGGCAAGTGGCTAAACCTCCAGATAAAGAAGTATCTGGATTACCACCTATCTCCACCCCAACTCTCTCCCCCCAAATCTCTTGCATCTTAAACGCTTCAAGACCCGTATAACTCGATCCAAGAAGCCCAGTGGAATCGCATGTAAGGCCCTCAAGGTCTCCAGCAAACTGCGCTTGAACTCTCGCGATGACAGTCCCCCCGATAGGATTTTCATGGCACCAGGTGCAGAATTTTTTATCCTTCCCAATCTGGAGTTCCTTATAAGGAGCCTCGCAGCCGACACCGAGATCAAGCACTCCACCCTTGGCTTGAAAACATTGAAGATCCGGTTGGCAACGTTTTTCCGAAATGATCGCTGAATCGTGATTGTAAGCTCCCTTCATGACTTCCGTACAAAAAGTGGCATCACTGGCGGGATCAAAACAGGAATAAATTTCTGAAGACGTGGCATCGTAGTAGGCATAGATCGGAATGAATAAGTCTTCGTGGAGATACTCATTCGTATCGTTCCCAGAGGCATCTTTTTTCTTCTTCCAAACATTAATCCCTTTATGGTCGGGCTCAATGATCACGCGAAAGAATCCGGCTTTGAGATTTTTTGTATTTCCCGGGGAGAGAGTCAAGCGAACTACCGACTCCAGACCAGTCACAGGATCTTTCCGACCAGGTTTCACGAGCTGCACAAAAATCCGCTTCACCGAGGTTCCGGTTTTTGCTTTAAAGATATTCGTCGTATCACCCATGAGCTGCGCGGGCTCATCGGTGAGCTTCATCGACATCGTAATCTGAGCACCGATTCCGGGAGTAAGCGCAGCGGCGATTGAGCGACCATTTCCAGTCGCTGAACCAAGAACGTTGGTGCAATTATTTCCGGCGTGAAGATTTTTACGAACTGATAGTACGAGGTGTCTGTATGCTTCGGTGCGAGCGTCTCTTCGGAGAACGTCATCGTTTTTAATGAAAATGTCTCCGACCATGAATGCTCCCGCACCCATCGCACAGAAGGCCATCATGACCATCACCATGGTCCCACCGATTTGGTTCCTGATTACGGGCAATATAGACATGTGAAATATCCTCGGCTGTTGTTCTGTTGTTCTTCGCATTTTTTTCCACAGGGGACAGCTTGATTCCAAATTTCGGCACCTGTCGATATGGGCTGTGATGGGTAGGGACAAGTTTTGTTCCCGGTTAAGGGATTCATTTCATCGAGCTCAGAGCAAGTACCATTAACTTTAGGTGAACAGGTCACGATCGAATAGGAACCCATCGTCTGGCAGGCCTCTTTCAATCGACATTCTCCAGTCAGAGGATCAAACACGCCCTCGAGCGAAGCACAAGTTGAAGCAAGAGTTTGATTGTCGCCGCAGAAACGAAGTTGGCCGCCAATCTGGAGAACGGGAATCTGAAATTCATGGGGGTATTCACGTTTATTCATTTCAAGAACGGCAGTCACTTTGAGGATAGATTTCGTTAAGGTTTCAGTAACAGCTCCTCCCCCGTTTAAATAGGACAATGTTAAAGTGGAAGTCGTTGGTGAGATTGTCGCGACATCGAGTTTTGCTGAAAGAGTTTTGAGGAAAAGCTTATTCTTTAACTTATCACTAAATTGCGTTTCATTTTTCCAGACCGGAACCCCTCGAAATTTCCACTCATTTAAAGAGAGCTCCTGATCACTTGCAGACAAAGTGGCTGCCTTCATGTCATTACATCCGAAAGCTGAGTTCAGGTAGACCCCAAGAGAACTGGCGAATTGTGTTTTTTCAACAATCAATTCAGCGTCGCTTTCATTGCCTCCAATGCTTCCCATGAGACTGGCAACACCCAACGCCGCGGCTCCCGCAAGTCCTGCTCCAACCATTAACTCAGTCATCGAAAAACCAGCGGTGGATTTTAAAAACCGATTCAGTCTGTTCATGGGATAATTATAGGTGATGTTCTTGAAATCTTAGAGAGTTGAAATATTTACCGACTAAGCTGTGGATATGTCTAAGTCGTCTAGCAAAGTGAGGCGCCCAGATTTCAAGGTTCTAGTCTGGGCACTTCATACACGAGTACCAAGTCATGTTGTTGTTCACATCCTTAGAACCCTTCTTTCCAACCTTCACGTCTGAGGTCCATGCCAAATAACTCGTTTCTTCTCGAACAGAATCTAGCGGACAAGTTTGGGCCATGGTGAAGGGGTTTCTAAAGACGTCTGGGTTGTCACTAAACCGTTCATTGTCACATTGAGAATCTGGAAACGGCGGACAAGAGAGTATCGCAAAAGAGCCTCGGATCAGGCAGCCATCCGACATTTTACATTTCTGAGTAGCAGGATCAAACACTCCTCTCATCGTAGCGCAGGATTCGGTGATCGTTTTATCTTGAGTGCAATAGCCAAGTGAACCGGTCGCGCTGTCGATAAGAACAGGGACATTATAGATGTACTCGGCCGGATTTTTCCCAACCAAAAGATTCACCTTAACTCGGAGAATGGTTTTTGTCAGTTCTTGCTCAACGCCAGAACTAAGCTTGGATTTTACTTTCGGAGCGTTTTGTAACTCTTCTGTGTAGGCTTCTAATTTATCGATGGTAAAATACTTTGTCTGAGTAAGACTCTTACCATCGGCACCAACTCCCGCCTCGAAGCGACTAATCCCCATGTACTTCCAATTGGTCAGAGCAATGGGGCGAGGAGTTTCAGTGTATGCTCCACTGGCGAGCTTCAGATCGTGGCATCCCATTCCCGTGTAAAGATAAGATCCGAGTGCTGACGCGAACTGAGAACGAGCGACGATGCCTTCTGATTTTTTTGCGGAGTCAGACATGTTTCCAGAAAGAGATGCCGCCGCAAGAGCGCCCATGCCAACGAGACCCATGCCGATGGCGGCTTCGGTAACGCTCATCCCTTTTTGGTTCCTACGAAGAAATGAAAAAAGCATCACCGGACCTCTCAATCGTGTTACGATTTGATGGTAAAGTCCAAACAGATGAAAGTCAAAGCTATGCTCAATAACACGAGAAAACCCAAGAACTTAACCAGTATCCTTCTTGGATCGATAGCCACAATATTCTTGCTGATAGGTCTTAAGGCATACCTGAGCGGTTCCCCGAAAATCATTCCAGAAAAAAAAGTCGAGCCTGTTCCCTCTCCCGTGACTGTTATCCCTGTCCCGAATCAGCCCGTACTAAAAATAATTAGCGGGGGAAAACTTAATGTCGAGAGTCCTGGTAATATTCAAATCGAGAGCGAGTTCGGACATTCAAGCAAATCGAAGTTTCGAGAAAAACAAATTCGGATGATTTTAGAATTTCGAAAAAAAACTCACCTCAATCTGGAACTTCCCCAGGGATTTACGTACCTCGACTTTGAATTAGATGAAGACGTCATCGCGCTTTCAGGAAAATCTTTTAACCGTACCCAGAACGTCGCAGTCCTTGCTTCAACGCTCAAAGGTTCCACTCTTGATGTTTTAAGATACGTTGCTTCGAACTCAGATACTTTCCCCTACATGAAGGGCTACATCCTCTCTCCCGGCCAAAGTCAGACTATTCTTGCTCCTTCTTCATCGAACCTGAAAGATCTCACGATTATTCCGAGTAACGAAAAAAATGGGCGAAGACTTTTCACAGCTATCACGGAAAGGAAGGATGGCAAAGGAACATATGTTTTCATGATGGAAGCTCCTCGGAGAATATTTTACGACAATGAGGAAGGCCTGGAAAAAATGCTCCAGAGTTTGTCGGCGCAGCCATGACTTTTCAGCCATTTTTTATCTACGCCGTAACGTTCATCCTCGCCTTCTGTAGCCTCTTCTACGAATTTGCTTTTGCCCAAGTGCTTGCTGTCTCCATTGGCGGGACAAAGATTCAATACCTCATCGTGATTTCTCTTTTCACTTTCTCACTCGGGATGGGAAGTCTTGTTTACGGAAAGATAAAGCCTCGAGCCGAGACCAGAAAAATACTCCTGTGGGTAGAAATCGGATTAACTTTTGTAGGCCTTTTAGGCCCGTTTGCACTCACTTGGATTCTTCGTCCGGGAGTTTTTCCTGGAGGATCTGCGATGCCCCAGGCACTTGCGTATTTCACCGTGATCTTAGTGGGCTTCCTTTCTGGATTTGAGATTCCGTGCATGTTTGATCTTTCTCCTTCGAGAAATGGACGGATTCTCGCTGCTGATTATGTCGGGATGCTCGCAGCGAGCATCGCCTTCCCACTTTTTTTCCTTCCCGTTTTCGGCACAGCATCTTCCGTTATGATTGTGGCACTTTTTAACTGTACCGTTTTTCTTTGGCTCCGATCAATTGAAGGCCGTCATTGGGAAACCATGATCGGACTCGTCGCGATTTTTAGCTCAATGATATTGACGATTATTTTCCGCGCGGAACTCAACGAGCTTCTTTCCTCTCTTTACCTCGGAGTAGATCCGTGAGACTCGGTTACGTTGCCCTCACTGCATCTGCGACGACCATGGGATACTCCCTGCTCATCGCAGTGGCGATGATGGATTTTACAGGCGAGGAAGTCCTGACTCAATGTCTTGCTGTCGGACCTTATCTCTTGGGCCTAGGTCTGGGCAGTGTCTACGGAGACCACATTCCGGCAGACAAAAAAATTTCCCGTCTCTGGCTACTTGAATGGCTATCAGTGACAGTTCTTCCCATCCTTCCTCTCATCCAGCTCGCAGCTGTTTTTATTTTCCTCCAGTACACTCACCCCTCGGTAGGGCTTGATCAAAAAACGGGACTCGCATTCTGCCTCGGGATCGTGGGAGTTCTTTCCTTCATCGCGGGCATTTTAGGCGGAGCTCAGCTTCCGCTGATTTTGAGTTCAGCGCAGAAACTTTCCACGGAAGTCGCGCTGGCATTTAATTACATCGGTGCGCTGCTTGCAGGTGCAGGGATCGTTTTTCTCATCGCCTTGAACATTCCTTTCGGTCATCAAATTCTTATTTTTGGTATCATCCAGCTCAGTGGGCTCATGCTCCTTCTTTCTACTTTTCGGAAGCGGACGACAGGGCTGGCACTGATGTTCATACCACTCATCATCTTATTTGGAACGGCTCACTTGTATCCGGTAGTCGAGCACTACACGGTGAAGAATTCTTATCACCGCACGAGAGTCGATCACGTGAGTCAGTTGTTTCGAAAAAATCTTTACCAAGTCATCAAAGAATTTGGCGAGCTCGAGCGCGTGCGCACACCCTATCAAACGATTGATCTGTTTATAGAGCCGCCAGTTCCCCACCTCTCTATTCCAGGGAACGCCACTCTTTATCTCAATAGAAAGCCACAGATCGACATCCTGACGACTGCCATTTATCACGAATCCATGGTTGCTGCCGCCCTGAACCTTTTCCAAGGTATGCCAAAAAAAATTCTTATCCTCGGAGGCGGAGACGGTCTTCTCTTAAAAGAATTGAAGCACCTTACTTCGACAAGGATTACGCAAATTGAACTTGATCCACTCATGCTTCAATTTGCCCGCGATAACAATGTGATCTCCGGACTCAATGAAAATATACTCTCAAACATGCCCAAGAATATGGAAGTGAAAATTGAAGATGCGATCTCCTACCTTCGAAAGAACTCCAAGGAGCAATTCGATGTGGTCATCATCGATCTCCCCTTCCCAAACGGACCAGACCTCTCGAGACTCTACAGCCTCGAGTTTTATAAAATGGTCCGAAGAGTTCTCAGTCCTGGCGCAATCGTGGTCATCGATCTGCCTCTGTACTTCACAGAAGAAAGAGCATTCGCTCAGGAATCAAAGACCATTCTCAAGACTCTCAGGAGTGCCGGTTTTCGCTATCCTCTTCCCTTCGGACCGCTGGCGTCTTTCGTGGCAGTTGGGATGAATGAGACGCCGTTGAGATTTGATTACCTACGGTTTCCAGAAGAGCTTTCAGTCTCCGCGGCCAGCAATCTCGTTGATGTCTTTCCGGATGAGAATTTAACGGAAGCCGACTGGGCAAAACAAAATGTGAACACAATGTTTTGGCCGAAGGAACTTTGATGATACGATCTGCGATACTCATCACATTTCTGTTGTGCTCGAAAAACGCTGAGGCCATCGGCGAGCGACTTTCTCAGATGACTCCGAACAATCAGTACATTCCGTTTGTTCTGAAGAGGTATCTCAACTGGCACCTGAAAACATTCCAATTTCCTATGCTCACTGCCTACGAAACGGAGCTCGTCGAATCGTACGATCATTGGTTAGTTTCGGGAGAGCCGGCCTACTATCAACTATCTCTGGCCCACGAGCAAAAAGTGCCCGGTCATATCCGTATTCGATTTTACATCCCCCCAGAGTTCCGGTCCCGCCGAGAGGTTAATCCCTCGGGTTTACCTAAAAATTTCACTCCATGGTTTTTTGAGCGCTCGAGCTCAGGAACGCAAGCGATCATCGGTTGTTTGGACTGTAAAGGTCCGGTAAAACTTGATGTGTGGATGAGAAACTCTGCTGAGAAATCTTTTAAGCGATCCCATTCCGAAGAATTTTTTCAATCGCACTTGGCCTGGAAAAATCCTTTCACTCCTAAAACAGATTTTGAAATTCGCAGTTTGTATGAAAATGGTGTGAGTGAAATTACCTACTTCGGATCGTACATGAATATTTACAAAGTCCCCCAAGAACTCCGACTCCTTTTAGGCCTCCACGTGATTCACACTCCCTTTAATTTTTATCGGTATTCAATCGACGCTAACGGAATGATGACCGTTTACTACCCATGACTAGCGATCTCCGGAGACTCCACCTCCTCGATCTTCTCAAAGTCATGACTCTTCTTGCGATTCAGATTCTTCACGTCTGGGAATTCATATTCTATGAAGATGACTTGATTCTTCCAGGATCGATTTTATATCAGCCGCTTCTTCAATACTACGCGCGTGTCTTCTCCATCGGAGGACAAGTTCTAGTTGCAGTCATTTATCTTCTCTTCGGTCTGACTGAAAAAACCAAGACGTCACTCCTCAAAATCGCTGGGTTTGCGGTCCTGGGACAAATCGCCCTTGCGTTCGCTTTCATGGAGGACGGCAAACCCAATTTTGAGTGGGACATTTACTCTTTTATCTTCTTAACGAATCTTCTTCTTCTCTTCCTCCCACGAGGAAAGATCTCTCTGGTCATCGTGTCGTTTATTCTCCTCTGGGTCTCTCCTTCAGTGTGGAAAGGATTCATCCCGGAGAACCTTCTCACGGATCTTCTTGTCGGGCGAAAAGGTGACTTCTCCACAGGAGCTTGGGCACCCATGCCTTGGTTCTTTCACGCATTGTTATTTTTTAATCTGGGGACCCTCACGCGCCGGAAAGTCATCGCTCTTTCTGAGTGGAACAGGGCCGAGACTTTCATGTGGCCCATGCTATTTGCTTTTTCAATTCCCTTCCTTGGTTTTTATTTCTCGACACCAATTGGGCCGAACTACTACTTTTTTAATTTCCATCAAACGATGCCAGTGTACTGGGCGAATTTTCTTCCCTTCGTCTTTTGGATCCGGCTCGCGTTTCTTGAAAAGCTGAGGGCCAAACTTGAATCAAAGTGGCTTCTTCGCTGGGTTTCAAGTCTCCAGTGGTCTCGCCAGCTTGGACTTTGTTATGTCACGGCCGTTCTTTACCTAGGATTAAGCGCTCAGTATGAGGAGTTTTTTCGAAGCTCACCACTTGCGTTCGACGCCCTCGCTCTCTCAGTCATGCCCGTCTCCGAAATCATCGTTCGGATTTTGATGAAGATTGTTCCTAAGAAAAAATAACTCCCGCCTCACGGTGATTCTTCTTCCAAATAAGGGCGTCAAAAGCGTAGTGGCTAAAAAGCGGAGTGAGGGCCAATCCCACGACGAGCGAGTTGAGAACCGGAGCTTGTCCGATGAATGTTTCGAGGAAATTTTCTTCCACCCAAGAGTCGAGTAATCCAAACAACAACGCCGTGATGAGGACCACGAAGAATGCGATTCCTTCTTTTTGAAATCGTTTCTGCGTTTTAGACAGTGACTGTCCCATGACCCCGAGATACGCCACCCCATGAAGAAAGAGCAGCGGGAAAAGAACCTGAGTCACCGTCGTGCCGACGAGGAAGCAGTACCCGTAGATCATTCCTGGAAAAGCAATTGAGATCAAGCGGTTCAATTCTCGAATACCAGATTTCCACAGACGCCATTCTCGGTAGACCCAAGTCATCCCAACCATCAGATAGAAGGACAGGAAAAAATCCCTGAGCCCCGTCTGGGGATATAGAAAGAGATCTCTTTCCGTGTAGTAGGCACCGATGGCTTCCGGACGAAAGTGGTAGATCACCATCGGAAAGTAAGCAAAAAAATATAGGTACCGATCGGACTCTGGGTCCTGGCGCTGGTTT
This sequence comes from Bacteriovoracaceae bacterium, assembly GCA_947440875.1. Classification (GTDB taxonomy): domain Bacteria; phylum Bdellovibrionota; class Bacteriovoracia; order Bacteriovoracales; family Bacteriovoracaceae; genus Peredibacter. The sequence continues at coordinate 2,040 of CANETG010000076.1, read as the reverse complement.
AATTTCTGATACCATTTCGAAAATCCGTAAATCTGTCTGGTGTGATGATAAAGAGTGGCGTAAACCACGAACGCCCAGAGGTACGGGATTTGAAAATAAAACCAACTCGAGAAAAGAATAAAAAAGACGAGGGGAAAGAGAACGTAACTCTTATCACTGACCACTTCTTCTGGGTGAAGCCACGTCCGCCACATGGTGGTATACACATGTCCCGAATCAACGAAGCCCACAGCAAAGAGTCCGTAGAGGAGAGATTCAGCTCCCAGGCTGGGAAAAAAAACCGCCACCAGAACTGCGAGAAGCCCCGGAAGGTAAAGAAAAGAAAATTCTCTCGATGGGGTTTTAAGGATCCACATCACCCTATTATAGAAGCATTTTGAAATTCCTCATGCATATCAATCCCGACCGTTTTAGTTTCTAACCTCCACTGACATTTCTTAACTCTTGTTGACGGTATTTTCGAAGACGCGGGACTCTAGTCGGTATCAATCACCTATGGAGTAGTGCTCAATGAAAAAAATTCTCGCGGGTCTCATTCTCGCCGCCGTTTCTCTTTCATCGTTTGCGGATGATTACGACAAGATCCTGGCCCGCCTGAATACCTTAGATCAACTTCCGAACACGACCCTCTTCTCGCTCGGTAAGAATGATCAGAACCGCGACATCATGGGGATCATCGTGGGAGATGAGTCACGGGCAAAAACAAAGCACGTCGTTGTGGGAACTCACCACGGAAATGAAAGAGCTGCGGCTGAGGTGCCAGTGTTTTTTGCTGAGCTGGTGATTCAATCTTATGACCCTTCAGTCCTCTACTACATTATTCCGGTGCTCAATATTTCTGGGTATAACGTTTACCGCCGAGGGGAAACGGGGGCTGACGGCAAAGTTCATGACTCCAATCGTGACTACGAAGATGCTTGCACAACAAAACAGGATTTCGTTTTAAAGAGTACGGCACTCATTGCTGAGCTCATTGAGCGAGAGGACGTCGTTACTGCTGTCTCCGTTCATGGTTACGTCGGAACCTTCACGTATCCCTGGGGAACTGAGGCACGGAACTACGCCACTGAAGACGATGCTTTCTTCTCGGAATGGGCAAAAAAGGCAGTGAAGATTAATAATTATAAAATCGGAACTCACGGAGCGGCGATCTATCCGGCGACAGGAGCTTTTGAGGACTGGGCCTATTACAAGCTCGGGGTGTGGTCGTTTCTTCTAGAAATTAAGAGTCCTTCATCTGACCTCAAAAGAGACGCTCAATCGCTCGTGGAGTTCTTCAAGAACTCTCCTTCTGAGCGATCGTTGAAAGTAGGCCAGCAGGTAAACTGCATGGACAGGATTCTTAAGTCACTCGGAAACTCACGCCCGTAATTGAGGCTCGAGTGGTGAGTTAAAAATAACGGAAAGTGATTCTGAGATCGCGTGTGCCTTTGCCTTCAAAGGTCACCGTTTTTTTGAATCCCTCGGCTTCATAGTCGATGGTATAGGTGCGGTACATGGCGATGTATTCTCCGGCGAGGTAATCGGCGAAATAATAGAGATAAGATTTGTGATAATTTGCCTGAAGCGTTTTATCCGACAGAAGATCCCGCAGAAGATTTGACTTCGTCACATTCCTTCTTGGGAAATTAATATTGAGGCCCTCGATTCCCTTGACCTGCGCAACGATCGCTGCCGTATCATATCGAAAGTTCACCAATGCAGAGGACTCCGAATTGAGGAGATTTTCAAGAATATGTCGGGCCGAATTCCAGATGCAGTAATTGTGATTGCCACCGGTGAACGTCACATTGATTTCACGGTCAGCTAAAATTTCGTAACGACTGTTTCCCGCCGGTGAGACGACGAGAGGAACTGACAGCGGCACCTCCACAAGTGTGCTCGGATAAACCGGCGTGACAAGCCCGGGCGCTTTTCCGGCGAAGAAATCAAAAATACTCACTAAGTTTCCACGGACGTTGCCTGCTTCGAGGAGAATGAGAGAAGTGTAGGAGTTATCACTCAGGTATTTTTCGATCGGATCTTTCAACCGGTTCTGAT
>CANETG010000075.1 GCA_947440875.1 Bacteriovoracaceae bacterium | reverse complement strand
TACTTAGAAGTCCAAAACTCATTCTCCTCGATGAACCGTTCACGCACCTTGATCCACACACTCGGAAAGAAATTTTAAAATCACTTTTCACTTACGTTCGTCGACAGAATTTGACTCTCCTCTGGGTGACTCACGACATGAACGAAGCGACACGTTTTTCAGACCGAGTCGTTCTCATTCAGCATGGTAGGATTGAGCAAGACGGAACGCCGACGGAACTCATGACAACACCGAAAAATATTTTTACGGCCCAGTTCGTCGGGTACCATAATTTTTTCCCCGTCAAAAGATCAGGCAAATTTTGGGAGACTCCATGGGGAAAAGAGGAATTCGATTTCTCACCGAACGCTAGTGAAGCCATTCTTGTTATTCCAGATACAGCGTGGGTTAGTGATTCAACGGCTTGGTTTCAAGTGAAAATCGAGGAGAGATTTTTTCGAGACACTCTATGGACAGTCATTGCGAACATGGGAGAGCGAATGATTACTCTTCAGACGTTAAAAGTGCCCCCCATGATTGGGCAATCGATGACCCTGACTCCCCGACTGGGTGATTGTTTTCTGATCTCTCTGTAACCAGTATAGCCATTCATTTCAAGAGCTTATGCTTGCTTTGTCGAACACTCATCACTAGGCGATAAAACGCGATCATGATAAATTATAAACTATGGCAGTAACCTATTTCGATAAATCTACTTACAAACGTAAACCCGAATGGCTGAAAGTCAAACTTCCAGAAGGTCAGGACTTTAAAGAGATTCGCGATAACATGCGCGAGAAAGGTCTCTCGACCGTTTGTGAAGAGGCCAAATGTCCGAACATTTCTGAATGCTGGAGTGCCCGTACTGCCACCGTGATGATTCTCGGTGATACCTGCACTCGCGCTTGTAAATTTTGTCACGTGAAGACGGGAAATCCGAAAGGGTTTCTGAATCCTGAAGAGATCGAGAACACTTCGAAGATGGTGGCACTCATGAATCTTCGTTACATTGTGATTACGAGTGTTGATCGTGATGATCTCCCTGATCAGGGCGCGTCTCATTTCGCGGCGGTCGTGGAACGTGTCCACAAAGATCATCCGGACACTAAAGTTGAAGTTCTCATTCCGGATTTTTCGGTCGAGCCCGAAAGAATGCACGTCCTCGCGAAATCCAATCCATTCGTCGTGGCACAAAACATTGAAACAGTGAGGCGTCTAACTCATCCAGTTCGGGACCCCCGAGCGGGTTATGAAAAGACTCTCGATTGTCTCGATTTCTACAAAAAAAATTACCCACACATCCAGACGAAGACCTCTCTCATGGTCGGTCTCGGTGAGACCTGGCCCGAGATCCAAGAAACTTTGCAAGACCTCCGCAAGAGAGATGTTGATATCGTCACTTTCGGACAGTACCTTCAGCCAAGTAAACGTCATCTCGCCGTCGAGAGATTTTACACGCCGGAAGAGTTTCAAGAACTAAAACGAATGGCGCTCAAGCTTGGGTTTAAGTTCGTTGCTTCTGGAGCCCTCGTTAGATCCTCATATAAAGCAGGGGATTTCCTTGATTACGTTGAAGGCAAGTTAGTCCCATGAAGCATCCTCTTCTGTCGTTTAATTTTCCCGATTACGGTCTTTCGATTGAAGACACGGCTCTGAGGGACGAGAGAACTCTCGTCGTCGAAAAATGGAACTGGGATTATTCTCAGGCACACGCTTTTCAAAAAGCGAGCGTTGACCTGCTCCAGAAAAATCCCAAACTCCGCGTTCTCATTTGTTGCAGTCATCCTCAGCTCTTCACCATGGGCCGTGGACTTCAGCGCCCAAAAAAAGGGCAAGAATTAAATTTGGTCGACTACACCGGTGACGGGAGTGATCTCCCTTTTCCGTACCATAAAATCGAACGCGGTGGCGGGCTGACGTTCCACCATCCCGGACAATTTATTTTCTATCCCATCGTGAAGTTAAATCCGAAGACTCTGTCTCTCTCAAAAATGATTGATGATATCCTGAGGATCACGAGCGAAACCCTTGCACTTTGGAGTCTCCCGGAAACGCATTCCGAGAATGAACTTCTTGGGCTCTGGAAAGGGGATCAAAAAATTGCGAGCATAGGAATCGCTATTGACAAACTCACGACCTATCACGGAATGGCATTGAATTTTTATACAGACCATGAAATGAAAAAATCTCTCAGGGCCCTAAAGCCCTGCGGGATTGATCACAATACCTATTCTTCCGTGGATGAATTTATTTTTCTTCCAGAGGCATCGCTCGAGAAATTCTCCGTTGATTTCCTCAAAAAGGTCCAAGATGGCTGGGAATAGTTTCGGAAGCCTTTTTCGAATCACGACTTTTGGGGAGTCCCACGGAGTCGCTTTAGGTTGCATCATCGATGGCATGCCCGGGAATCTTCTCGTGAGTATTGAAGACCTCAAAAAAGAACTGAAAAGACGGGCCCCTGGTCAGCACGAAGTCCATACGGCGCGGACCGAAGAGGACGGACCAGAAATCCTTTCGGGTGTGTTCGAAGGGAAAACGCTCGGAACTCCCATCACCGTCATCGTTCGGAACACAAATCAAAAAAGTGAAGACTACAAGGATTTTCAAGGAAGCTATCGTCCCGGTCATGCCGATAAAACAACAATGGATAAGTTCGGCATTCGCGATCACCGTGGAGGCGGGCGTTCTTCGGGACGAGAAACACTCGCTCGAGTCATCGGTGGATATTTCGCAGGTCTCATTTTGAAAGATGTATCCGCATATGCTTACATTGAGCAGGTAGGTCATTTTAAACTCAAGGAAAAAACTATCCACGGAGCAGATCGTGGGGAAATTAATATTCCCGAAAAAAAAATGTCTGACGACGTGATTGTGTTTCTTAAAGAATGTAAAAAAAACGGTGAATCAGCGGGTGGTATCGTAGCGCTTTCAATTCAGGGAGTTCCCTCTGGATTAGGAGAACCGGTTTTTGATAAGATGAAAGCCGATCTCGCGAAGGCCATGCTCTCACTTCCGGCGTGTACAGGCTTCGAGATCGGTGCAGGGTTTAACATGGCCCAGATGAAAGGCTCAGAACTATCTGCCAATAAAAAGAATTTCGGTGGGATGGAAGGCGGAATCACTAACGGCGAGGAAATCACTCTCCGAGTTGTCTTCAAAGCACCGTCAACAATCGGTGAAAAAGCAAAAAGTGGGCGCCACGACCCATGTATTTTACCGAGGGTCATACCCGTGGTGGAAGCAATGGCAAAAATCGTCATCGCTGATCATTACCTGCGGCAGACTGCGTACTCGCCTTTTCTTCCTTAAGGTACTTATCAGTTACTGCGATCACACCTTTCGCACGATTCTTCATCGCCAGTAACTCAGGCGTTTCAGGAGTTTCCTCCAGGAGAAGAGACTGTGAATCTTTCCATTTCCAGTATTTCCCATGGTGAAACGCACCTTCTATTCCAGCGTAAATTCCAGATGAATTTTGAGCGGTGCCGCTTTTCGAAACGATATCTTCGCCGAGGCCCAAGTACTCCTGATTCGAAAGAGTAAGATGATAGAGAGTGGGAAAAATATCTTCGTGAGATCCGAAGTGAGAAAGGTTTACAGGTTTTTTCATGCTTTCGGGGACAGAGATAAAAAATGGAACTGCCCAGCGCTTGAATTCCTGTGAATTATCTACACCCTTATTGATCCAGTAACTATGATCTCCCGTGAGACCAAGAACGAGTTTCTCGCGGAGCGGTCCCGATTTCATTCGCGTAAGAAATTCACCAAGTTTTTGATTGGCGTACTGAAGGGCGAGAAATCTTTTTCTCGCCAGCTCTTCGTTAAATGTGATCCTCTCCATCCGGGCTGGTGTGAGAGCGACGGGCAGTGGACTATAAGTTGTGGGGTACTCAAACGGGGGATGGTTGGATGTCGTGAGAACGAGAAAAAATTGTGGTTTCGTTGCTGTACGGATCTGTTCTTCAATGAATGAGAATAAGTACTCATCGAAGATTCCCCATTCATTTCCGAGATCCCGTGCTTTGATGTTATTAAGCTCCGGCATCGCCTCTTTCATTTCATCGGCGCCCCAGAGTCGATCGTACTTTTGGGCCGAAAGGAATTTACCAAGTTCACGCCACCCGAGCTTTCCTCCGTAGATAAAATGAGTGTCGTACCCCTTGTCTTTGTAGGGGAGATGAGCAGAGCTACGGATGTGAGCACTCACAAACTCTGACTCCGAAAGAAACCTAGCCCCCGGACGAATGGGCTGGGAAGTGGCCACCGAAACGATGCTCCCGATCGTTCCATTTTCCGCGGGGAGAAAATTATTAAACAGATAACCTTCATCGAAATGCTTTTTGAGTTCGCCGAGAATCTGGAAGTCAGCCGAGTTCTCTTCATTCCAGAATGTTCCGAAACTCTCCATCACAACCATCACAACATGTTTAGGATTTTTATCGTACTCAGGATTAATGGGTGTTTTTCTTTTGAGACTCTCATAGACTGAACTTGATGACGGTTCTACTCCATAGGTGGCCACGTAGGCTTCTTCCCAGGTCCGAAAGCCCATCGCCGAGGTAAAATCAAATTCACCTTCACCGTAGGTCTTCCGGATTTTAATAGCATGGTTTAAAGAAACAGGGCCGTTAAGTGCAACCTCATTCATAAAATCATTATTACTAAAATACGCATCCTCGATTGAAAGCGGAAGGCGATTGAAAGTTCCTCGTGAAAAAAATACGAGTAGTACTAATCCGATAAAAAAAGTTACGGGAAATTTCCAGTCGAAGCTTCTAGGTTTCAGATCGAATTCAAATGGCGAAAACATCAGTTTCACAAAGCGGAACCAGAGGTAATGAACAAGCATGATGATCGTAAGAAGAACCGGAACATTGTAATTCTTCCACACTGACATGAGCACGGCGTACGTATCGTCTTCGAAGAGTCCGAAGAAAAGAATATTCATATGATCTTGGTAATATGAATAAAACGCCAGGTCGCAGACATAAAGCCAAATGAGAAGAGTGTAGCCACCGACTAAAACACTGATGATGAGAGCCCGTGATAACTTGATGATGAACTTCCCCGGGATGAAATAAGAAATGTTCAAAATGAGGAAAGGAATGACGTTGATATAGGCCAGCGGCATGAGGTCAAAACGAAGCCCGAGGAAGAGCGCCCCTTGAAAAGATGAAAGATGTTTAAGGACATCTGAACTTTCACCAAAATAAAAAGTAAATCCGATACGAACGATTGTCATCGCTGTGGCAACAGCAGTGAAGAGAAGTGCTAGATTTTTAGTCCAGCCCCAATAGAAATGACGGAATGAGAGATGCATTTCATCCTTGATGTAATGCCTCTATCATACGGCGGGTACTGCAAAAAGCAAGATTGGGATATCTATTCCTGATCTTCTCCGAACATGAGATTTCTCTCGAAATCCTCAGGTTTGGTGGCATTCGATCGTGCCTCATCCATAGTAATGAGACCTGATTTATAAAGATTCGTTATCGCCTGGTCGAAGCTCTGGGCACCGGAACCATTCTTACCTTTTACGATGTAGGTATAAATTTCCGCTGTTCTCACAGGGTCGAGGATCGATTCCTTAATTCCGGGATTATTAATCATGATTTCCTGGGCCGCGACACGTCCCTTCCCATCCGAAGTTTTTAAAAGACGCTGGGAAATTGTGGCATAGAGGTTATCTGCAATCCGAGTTCTCACGACGTTCTGCTCAGTCGGAGGAAACATGGAAATCAAGCGTCCAATGGTTGAGAGTGCATCTGTTGTGTGGACAGTTCCAAAAACAAGGTGACCCGTTTCGGCGGCTTTGAGAGCAATCGAAATTGTCTCTGCGTCCCGCATCTCACCGATGAGAATAATATCTGGGTCCTGACGAAGTGCAGATCTCAGTGCCGAATTAAAATCAGAAGTATCAGCACCAATTTCCCTTTGGGTGATCCGTGCCTTGATCGGATTATGGATGTATTCCACGGGGTCTTCGAGAGTCAAAACATGCACCGCAGATGTTTTGTTAATGAAGTTAATCATCGCTGCGAGAGTCGAGGATTTTCCTGAACCCGTTGCACCCGTCACGAGAACAAGCCCGGCGTTAGCACTGGCAATTTTGTTGATGACAGGGGGAAGTTTTAACTCCTCAGTAGTCGGAACCTTATCACTAATGAGACGTAGAATGAGTCCGAGCTTCCCTTGATACCGCATCAGATTGTACCGAACCCGGCAGACGTTAGGGACAGCAAAAGATCCATCATGTTCTTTAATTTTATCAAGAGTCGCCAAGACCTCAGGGTCACGGATCATGATATTACAGACGAGTTTTAGATCATCATTGGTCAGGGGTTCGAACTTCACGGGAATGAGGTCACCACGGAGGCGAAAACAGGGCCTCTCTTCAGTCCGAAGGTGAATGTCACTCACCCCCGAAGCATTCGCAGACTTCACCATGTTGAAAAAAGATTCTTTGGTCAGTGCCATAGTGTTAACATTTTTAATTCCATTTACATGATTATCGTAACAAAGGAGATTTAGGTTTAGACTTAGTTTTCTCTGATGACTCTAGTCCACTTTAGTAAGCGCTGGAAAATCCGATCGGTATTCAAATGAGCTACTGGGATCAAGAAGAGTTATTTTTTGACGGAGACACTTACTTCGATCGTTTGATCAAAGACATTGAAGCGGCTAAAAGTTCAATCACTGTTGAGATGTACACATTCAATGATGACCTCTTAGGGCGAAAGCTCGCCGCCCATCTGGTAACCGCACAGATTCGCGATGTGAAAGTTCAGGTGATCGTAGACGGTGTCGGTTCTTATAACTTCTATGAACGACTCGACGGACTTCTGAAAAGAAAAGGCGTTCAGGTAAGAACTTACAATCCCCTTCCCTTCATTCACCCCTTCTATGGTCAGGTGAAATTCACAAGACGAATTGAAATTTTTCTTCTTCGTTTCCTTAGACTCAACAAACGCAATCATCGAAAAATTATTACGATCGACGAAAACATAATGTACACGGGGAGTTTTAATTTCGCTGCTGAGCATACGCGCTTTCATCATTCTAGCCCTTGGAAAGATGTTGGTATTCGGGTCTCCGGCGAAATGGTGAAGTACGCTGTCCTTAATTTTAAGCGGAATTGGAAACTGAGAGAGTATTACCGGTATAAAAAACAGCTTGCGAAAATATCTTGGTCAAACTGGCGTAATTCACCTTTACGAATCAATCAGACCTTAATGATGAAGCGTTTTTTCTATAAGAACTTTCTCAATCGTATCCATCGAGCAGAAAAACGAATCTGGTTTGTAACACCTTATTTCATTCCGAGACGTCGGATCATCCGTCTCCTGGGCAAAGCGGCAGAGCGGGGCGTAGATGTAAGACTCTTAACAACCTGGAAAACGGATGTGAAAATATTCCGGGCACTCCAGTTTTTTTACTATCCTTATCTCCTGAGCAAGGGAGTCAAAGTTTTTCAATATTCTGATACCGTCCTTCACGCAAAAAATTATATCATCGATGACTGGATGACTGTTGGATCAACAAATCTCAATCATCGGAGTCTGATTCATGATCTCGAAGTCGACCTCGTGCTTCAATCTGAGGAAAACATGAAAAGTTTGGGAGATCATTTTCTTGAGATGACGGGAAAGCTCGAGATTGTGTCGATGGAAAATATGAAGGCAAGAACGTTCACCGATAAGGTGATCACCCGACTCTATTTTATTTTCAGGTACTGGTTGTAAAATGAAGTTAAGAATTCTTTCTTATAACATTCATAAAGGTTTCACGATTACCAATCAGGATTTTATCCTCGCGATGATCCGAGTCGCTCTCCGAGAACTGGATGCGGACATACTTTTCCTTCAAGAAGTTTTGGGTGATCACTCTGAGGTACCAATCACCGGATGGAATACGGCCTCACAATTTGAATTTTTGGCCGATTCCGTATGGCCTCATTATTCCTATGGAAAAAATGCCGTCTACCAAGAAGGCCACCATGGGAACGCGATTCTTTCTAAATTCCCTATCGCCAGCTGGTCGAATCATGTCATCTCTACGAATCGCCTAGAACAACGCGGTCTATTGAAGTGTCATGTGCAAATTCCAGGAATAGAAAAAGAACTCGTTCTCGCGAATACGCATCTTGATCTCACTCAATACGGTCGTGATAAGCAAGCCGATATGCTCATTCGTCATATGCTAGAAGAGGGAGATTCCCCCTGGATACTTGTGGGTGATTTTAACGACTGGAATAAGAAAGTTTCTCCCTCTATCGAGAGTCAGCTTTCGAGTAAGGAAGTGTTTCGCTACCTGCACGGAAATTATCCAAAAACTTTTCCGTCATTCTTCCCAATGCTTTCGCTCGACCGAGTTTTCGTTCATAAGATCACACCGATTTCTGCCGTCGCCCTTTCTGATAAAAAATGGCGAAAACTTTCCGACCATCTTCCGCTCTTAGTAGAAATCGAAATAAATTAGGAAATCGTAAATTTTTGACCGCTAACAAATCCATAGCAGGGGCCAATGAATTTGATCTCATCATTGGCGATAACGATACCTGCCCCGTCTGGGCAGGCGTAGATCACTTTCTTTTTCAACCTTGAATACCTCCGGAAGACAGCATCGTAACGAGCAGAGTTTTTAAAATGTGGAAAGAAAGCGAAGTTGACTAATTGCATGGCCGATAGATTTTTGAGATTCACAAAATTTTCATCACGATCAAATTCAGGGTAAGCGGCCATATCAATATTCTCAGTCATGAGGATGGCACCAGCAGAGAGTCCTGTGAGAACGCCACCCTTAAGAGCATACTTTCTGAGTTCAGGCAGAAGCTTCGCTTTCCGAAGTGAGTTCAGGAAATAAAATGTATTCCCGCCTGCCAGATGAATCGCGTCACTTCTCATCACTTCCTGAAAAATAATCCGATCGAAAGGAACATCAACCGGAAAATGGATGAAGCGGGAGATTTTATACTTAGAATAGTGCTTCACGAACGCCTTGAACTCGTGCTCAGATAAATAGGACGACGAAGGAATAAAAGTCACGACCGGACTTTTCTTATTCAGAAGATCGAGGAAGGAGAGATCAAGGGAACGATTATCTTTTTCTAATCCACCGCTGTACAGAACGAGCTTCATAGCCCCTCACGGCACTCACGGACTATCGAGGTGAGACCTTTCATGATATTCCGGTGCCGTTCCGGAACTTCAGAAGTCTCTGACTTCTGATCCGGATCGAGATTTTGGTAGGAGGAAAATTGCTCCGTCAAAAGATAGAGCTCCTCAGCACTAAGCTTGGGCCGCATTTTCATCACTTTCTGAACGATGAAAGAAATCGAATCTCCCGTCACGCGATCATAGCGATTTACGACCGACGAACGCATAGTGAGTTCTAATAGAAACATAGATCGAGTGACATTGGTGTGCTTCTCAAGTGATCTAACGAGAGACATGTACAACGATTGAAAACGTTTGATTTGTTTTACCTTGGGAACTGTCAGGCGCAGATCAGACTTATTGGCGTAGGAAGATTTTATGACCTCAAGGAACTCCTGCGGATTAAGTTCTGACCCTCTAGTGAGGTAGATCTGCGGAAGTTCGCGAAGAATATCTCGCATGCAATAGATCGCGTCGCGATTGATCCCATCTGCCACTTTATAAATTCCGCGTTTCGATTTCTCGCGCTCGAAATAACTAAAGACCTTCCGGAACTTCGTCACCAAGGGAAGATGCTCTTTCAGGAGAAAATCCTGATGCGCCTTCTTGAATCCGATGCGTTGGAGGAGGTTCCTATTTTTGCAGTGAATGAAATGCTTATCAAAGAATTCGAGGTTCGAGTCGTTCCTGAACTGATACAGACTTTTCTTTTTCTTCGTCGTCAAAAAATCCGCGATCTGCGCAAAACATTGAACGATGTATCGAGCTTTCCGTCTCTGCTCAAGGATCGAAGTGGAGAACCTTTGAATATCATCGTAGCGGTACTCAGCGTGGAACAGTCCGAACTGACGAATCGATCCGTAGTCGATGATTCCGCCATCCATCAAAATATTGTCACCATCCCAGTCGAGCCAGCAGAAGATGTATTCGTCCTCGAACTTCGCTGCCGTTTCTGCGAAAGATTTTGCCACCTGATGAGCGAGGTACTGATATTTTTCTTTCTCTGTCTTAAACGTTGTCTGGTCCCAGGCTTTGTTATCGATTTGGCGTTTGCAAAAGTAATCCGCGACTTGCTTCAGTGTCTCGAGATTATTTTGCTTCAGGTGACCGAAAAAGTGCGAAGGTCTCAGCAGATTTGGGTTCGCGCGAACGTTGATCGAAATTCCCTTGTCATATTCGACGATGGCTAAAACTCGTTCCGTCCGGAAATTATTTTTCCAAAGGACCTCCGAGAAAAATAATGTCTCGAGCCCTTCTCCTACTTCCGAAAGACCGCAGCCATAGGAAATCGTA
>CANETG010000074.1 GCA_947440875.1 Bacteriovoracaceae bacterium | reverse complement strand
TCGCTGATTTCGGAAGACTTCACCGCTACGAAAAATCGGGAGTGGTCGCAGGGCTCACTCGCGTGAGAACGTTCTGTCAGGACGATGCTCACATCTTTATCCAGACAGAGGGAATTCAGTCTGAGGTGAAAGATCTCATGAATATGTTCTTCATGGGGTATGAGCACTTTGGATTTAAAAAAATTAAAATCGGATTCTCAACTCGTCCTGAAAAACGCGTCGGAAGTGATCAGGTCTGGGATCAAGCGGAAGCCGCCCTCAAATCGGCGCTTGATGCTTCGGGGAGAGAGTATTTCTTGAACGAAGGCGATGGTGCTTTCTACGGACCTAAAATTGATATCCAGGTGGCGGATGCACTCGGACGTTTTTTTCAGCTTGGTACGATTCAGCTCGATTTTCAACTTCCAGAAAGATTTGATCTCAAATTCACGAATCAGAATGGCGAGATGGAAAGACCAGTCGTTATCCATAGAGCACTTCTTGGCTCACTTGAGAGATTTATCGGAGTTTACCTCGAGCACGTTGGTGGTGCTTTCCCGTTCTGGCTCGCCCCCGAGCAGGCGATTGTGATTCCGGTGAAAAATGAGCTTCATCTCGAGGCCGCGCAAAAACTTCAAAACGAACTTTCACGCAAAGGTTACCGCGTGCGCGTGGATGATCGTAATGAGTCGATGGGTCTCAAAACTCGCCAGGCACAGACGGGTAAAGTTCCTTACATGCTAGTAATCGGGGATAACGAAATGAGTGGCGGTACGGTTAGTGTGAGAAAATACGGTGAAATGAAATCAGAGACTCTCGCCCACGCAGATTTACTTTCGGTATTCGCTCAAATGGATGAAGAGAAAATACCTAAGGCGCTTCGTGACTAAAAAGAACGTTTTACTTCTTTGCGGTGGCGGTAGTACCGAGCACGATGTCTCTCTGGTATCCGTCAAGCATATCCAATCATGTCTTGAAAAACTTGATCACGTGAATCTCACGACAATTGAGATTGATAAGTCCGGTGCATGGGTAGACGGCGCAGGAAAAAAGTATCTTCTCGACCCTAAAAAGTATCTTCGCTCGTTTGAGCAAGATGGCGACGCAGGAATCAGAATCGATGTCGCTATTCCCTGCATTCACGGTTACCCCGGAGAAACCGGGGACATTCAGTCACACTTCGAGATGATCGGACTTCCCTACCTTGGCTGTAATTCTGAAACGAGTAAAATGTGTTTCAATAAAATTACGACAAAACTTTGGGCGTCTGCTCTTGGAGTCGCGAACACCCCTTACATTTTTCTCGCGGAACCAACGATCGAAGCATTCGACAGAGTGAAAGGCTTTCAAGCGCTTTATGGAGACATCGTCATCAAAGCATCGAGTCAGGGTTCATCGGTCGGTTGCTTCATGGTCCCGAAAGGTAAAGATCCGATCAGTGCTGTCAAAGAAGCCTTTCTATTTTCACCTTTCGTTTTGATCGAAAAAAGAATGAGGCCAAGGGAAATTGAAGTCTCCGTCTATGAATATAATGGTAAACTCCAGATTTCCTACCCTGGAGAGATCATATGTCCGGGATCTTTTTATTCGTATGAAGAAAAATATTCCGGCGGAAGTCAGACGACCACCACAACCAAAGCTGACAACCTGACACCAGAGCAGATCCGTCTGATTACGGATTATTCCTCACGGCTGTATCATGGTCTCAAGCTTCGGCACCTCTCTCGAGTCGATTTTTTCCTCGATGAGGGCACAATTTATCTCAATGAGATTAACACCTTTCCTGGGTTAACTCCGATTTCTATGTTTCCTAAGATGATGGAAGCTCATGGCCACTCCTTTAAAGACTTTCTTTCCCAGCACATTAAGAATTTATAGTAAAATAAGCCAATGCTGGGGCAGAACTCTATCCACTCTTTTGTTGATCAACACAGGCTATCGCTTAAGCTTAAGCCTATTCTTGTGGGCGAACTTCACCTTGTTAAAAGATTAAATAAACCTGCTTACATTTTTCGAAGTGGTCTTTTCATTCCCGTCATTAATGAGGGAACGACTCCAAGCCGAGATATCATCAGTACGCTCATTAAAAACTCGTTTCATGAGGTGTTCGTTTTTGATGAGGATTTAACAGACATCAAAAAGAATTTAGAAACTGCGCTTATAAAAATCACAAGGTCCCTCTCAGTGGGTGATCCGATTGAGAATGGAACCAAAGATATTAAGCTACTTTCTTTGAATCTCGCAGGCCTCTATCGAAATCCACATAACGATGAGCTCCTCATGCTCCAGTTTCAGAGCTCTCAAAATCTCTCGAAGTTTTTGATGGAAAATAAAAGACTTCAGCCGCAGTTTTATGAAAGTCTTAATAGCGAAAATTTCCATTTTACTCTCGCCCAACCGATGCTTTCCTCGCTCATGCTTTTGTCTTTTCTCCAGTCGATTCATCTTTTCCACGAAAAAGAGATGGAAAATCTTTTTCTCACCAGTTACCTGAAGGATATTGGAATATCGATGATTCCTGATAACAAGTATGATCTTAAGACGATGTCCGAACGGGACGTGGTGATGTTTTCTAGCCATGCGGATTATTCGTACGACCTTCTTGAAGGGCGAGTGCCACTGTCTAAAAATTACCTGACTATTGTACGAAACCATCATTTTCTCAATCACAAGATCAAGGACCTCGCTCTTAAGCGGAAATCCAATAAAGAGAACGACACCATCCTAGGGATCGAAAGTACGTTGGTGGCAGTCTTCGATATCATTGTCGCTATGACATCGAGGCGTCCCTTCCGTTCTGAGAGGTCCATGTATCAGACTCTCGAAGTGATAAAAAAGATCATGGCTGACGACTACCCTCAGGAATTCAGAGCGCTCGTTGTTTTTCTCAAGCAATTTTACCGTAACTAAGACTTTTCAAAGCGTTCACTTATTTTCCATAATCAAAGTATAAGAAAAGTTTCAAGGCTGAAACTGGACCAGACTATTCTAAGGAGGGAATAATGGCGCAGGAACAAAGTCCACTCACCGGTATTATCGAAGAAGATAAAGTGGTGATTGATTTTGGCGAATTTGAGGGAAAATCAGTTCTCGAAATCGCGGACACAAGACCCGAGTTTTATCAGTTCCTGTTAGATCAAAAAGAAACTGGGAACTTCTCCATTAGAAGAACCAAAGACAAGATCTTCCGCCTTTACATTCATCAGACGCATTTGAACTAAAAAAAAGCCCTCGAAAGAGGGCTTTTTTTTACACTATTTTCTTTTCGTCTTTCAATTTTACAAGATGTTTGACGATGTTCTTTCGGGCGTAAGGCCACAGTGCCTTATTCACACCTTGGTAGATTTCTTCCAGCATCTGATCCACAGTCATTCCCTTTTGAGACATCGTCATGATTTGATTCTCACGAGCACGTCTATGATCGAGTGTCGTCTGAAGGATATTCGTTCCGCCTAAGCCGATTCCATGTGAGGGGAATACAACTCGAGGGTTAAGCGCGATAACTTTTTCGAGGGTCCGGAAATATTCTGCCATGTCGCCTTCATCATCGCCAATGACAACGGTGCCAACGCCTTGGAAAAGATCACCGGCGATAAACCAAGACATGGTTTGGTCCGCCAAAGCAATTTGACCGCGGTCATGTCCAGGAACCTCGTAGACAAGAACGTCGTGACCCAGCCAACGAGTGACCACATCACCGTCCTTCACGATAATGACTTCGACCTCATCAAAATAGTTTGGAATAATTTTTGTGAGTCTATCGTGAGTATCTTGAGACATAAGCATCGGAACGTTGAACTCAAAAGCAAGTCTGGTTGATCTCTCATGATGATCGGGGTGATGATGAGTCAGAAGAATCTTAGAGAAACTAAATCGCGCGAGAGTGTTTTTAAACTTCTCATACTCAGCGTCGTCTCGAGGAGAAGGATCAAGCAGGATACCACCAATCAGAAAGGCGTTCGTCCGACTAGCAGGTGGTAAGGTATGTGACAGCGGCATGATCTGAACGATACCTTTCACATTTTCGATATAAGGAACGTACTTTGTATGATCGTAATCAAAATTGAGATCATCCATTTTACGCACGTCTGGATTTTCACCCAAAGTTTGGATGAGTTTTATCACGGGAGGCACGGCCAGAATCTTTCCTTCCTC
Organism: Bacteriovoracaceae bacterium; assembly: GCA_947440875.1. Lineage (GTDB taxonomy): Bacteria > Bdellovibrionota > Bacteriovoracia > Bacteriovoracales > Bacteriovoracaceae > Peredibacter. Next base: position 6,536 of record CANETG010000074.1, on the reverse strand, counting down.
ATAACTTTTCATAAGCTCGGAACAAGTTTGCCAATCTGCTTTCTGCGCCTCATTGGTATCAATAAGAAAAGGAACTTTGACATTAAAATGAAAACGGAAAAAATGGGTGGCAAATCGGTAAGGATTAAAATCTGGAGTGATCGCAAGACCTAAAAAATCGACACGCTCAATTCTACCGGAGGAAATTTCCTCGCGAAGATCGACACCCAGCTCTTCTTTTCCTTCTCTGACGGCCGCGCCAAAGAGTTTGGGATTTAATCCTTCGGTGAGTGGATGAACAAGAAAAAAATCTTCATCTTTTTCTTCTACTTTCCCCCCTGGGGGCGCCCAATATCCAGGAAACGCCTTGAGAAAATTTTGTCTTTGGATGGCAAAAATCTCATCTCCACAAGTCATCACGATTGAGACTGCGTCGATGATCTTAGTCATACATTGTACTTTTCCGCAGCTGCATATCTGACATCGCGGTAGCCTTTAACGGAATCGAGTTCACGCAGACGTTTTCCAGTGACGCCCGAGAGGAGCTCAGACTTAATTCGCAAGGCTATTTCTTTTTCTGTCTTATGCCATTCAGGGAGAATCATTCTCAAAATCCGGAGGTGCCGCATGATCTTTAGCATCCAAGGACGCGGAGAAAAATCGAATTCGATCTTTTTCCCTAAGATGTTGAAGGCCGGCCGATTGATGTGCACGACTTGGAAACTACTCCCGACAGAGAGATATTGCTTTTTATCTTTTTCGGTCTTCATAGGAGAGATCATCACGTGGGAAACAAACACTTCATCTTTAATGAAATAAGTTCGCACCAGAGTCCGGAGAGCAATTTCGAGATCCGCTGTGTATTTTTGTTTGAGCACGAGGGCATCTTCAAGAAATGAAGCGAAGCTCTTTCCTTGATCGAAGACTAGCAGATCATGGACGTAGCGGGCAGTATGCTCTTTAGAGATTTGAGGAAAATGAAAAGCAAGGACTTCGGAATTTCCTTTCCACAATCTAATCATACGGTCTTTTCTCTGCCATGGATAAGCAGCGAGGGCGACACTCTCTTCAAGGTAAGAGGGCGGAGCATCTAAAGGGGAGAAAGAATTTTGAGAATCAACCCATTCGCGTCCTAGTTGAAAAGCCTGATGATTGAGTGCGATCTCAGCTTTCGGCACAGCAACCGAGATGGCTTTTTCCATATCGGCAATTGAGAACGGAAGTCTTCCTTTTTGGAAGGCAATTCCCAATACCATCGCCGAGGCATAAACAGGTCTGCCGAATCTTTCAAATGAAATTCTTTTGAGTGGCGCGAGGACGAGGCGGTCCCCGAGCTTAGATTTTAATTCGGCCCGAAGTTTTTCCGGAGTCATCATCTCATGATCAATCCCGCGATCAAGGAGAATAGATAGAGGAACTTGGTAATCCTCATCAGCGATTAGGAGTCCGTCACGCGATAAGTACTCTAGCGCCCGACTTCCCTCCAGGAGATCTGGCGATAAGACGAGATCAGCGGTCCCCACTGGGACGACAGGACCGTGAGATTTCTTCTCATGATAAATGGAAAGATGCGAGCTCACGGAACCATTTCTCTGAGCAAGTCCCTTCTGATCCACAAACTTAAATGAAAGATCAGAGCGACCACCCATTGACTCAGAAGCCTCTGCAAGGACTCGAGAAATTGTTGTCACTCCCGAGCCACCTACGCCGATCACAACGGAGCGGAAATCTTCACCGCGAGCAATCGCCGCAAGATCTTTCTTGATTTCGGGCAGGGTGATCGAATGAACTGCTTCCACTTTCTCTACCGTCTGGTACTTCGTGGGATGATAATTGTGAACTTTCACTAACTCAAAACTCGGACAAGCTTTGATCTTCGTACAATACGAATCTGACACGCAGATCTGGGGATCAATCATGACTTTCGTACCGTAAGCATCATTACTCTGGGAAAGACCAGGACAACCCGTCATTTCCACACACGCTCTGCAGTCTTCACAAGCATCAGTATTGATCTGATAAAATTCGCGAACTGCTTCCGTCTGGCCTTGGGAGAATAATTTCCTTTCTTCGCGCTTTTTTCTTCCGTGGAAGGTGAGGCCACATTCTTTATTGGAGACGATGACCTTGACTCCCGCTTTTTGGACATAATCCAGGAGAAGATTCTTATAAAAGTAGCGATCGGAGGGATTAATCTCGATAGCTTCATCGACTCGTAGAGACTTCGCCACATCGAGCATGTTTTGGCGTGGTCTCTTGTCTCCTTCGACGGACATTCCGCTCACCGGAGTCATTTGATGGCCCGTCATCGCTGTGTTGTCGTTATCAAGAAGGATGTAAGTGATGTTGTGACCCGATTGAACAGAATTAGAAATTGAGATCATTCCTGAGTGGAAGAAAGTCGAATCTCCCATAAGTACGACAGATGGATTCGTGGTAAATAAATCAGTCCCTGCGCCGAGTGCTCCGCCCTGACCCATCGCCGAGAGATCGTGCATTTCGCGGAATGGTTCGAGAAAAGAAAGCGAATAACATCCCACATCGCCGTGAGAGATGAGATCGATCTTCTTATCGGCCAAACTCGCTCGCACATCCTTCATGATGGAAAGAGTTTCGCGGTGTGGACAGCCCGGGCAAAATGTCGGAAGTCTCTTGGGAACGATTAAGTCTAATCTTAGGGGATCTGTTGTTGGGGAAAGGCAAACAACGGCCTCACTCATATTTAGGATCACATTTAATTTTTGATAAATGATTTCGTACGAAAGGCCGCCGTAAGCAGGAAAACCTTCAACGACGGCATGCTCGTTGCGAAATTCTTTGCCGGATACTTTTATCGGAAGATTATTCTTCATGATGAAAGTACGAAGTTCGTTTTCTAAAAATCCTCTTTTCTCTTCCACGACAACAACGTGCTTCTTTCCTCTCAGAAAAGGCAGAAGTTGTTCTTCGTTAAACGGATAAGAAGTGGCCGCTTTGTAGAGCGCGAAGTTTGCAAGAAGATCGGATTCTTCTAAAACCTGTTTGAGAGTTTCGAAGACCCCCCCCGCAGAGATGAGCGCCGTATCAGATGAGAGATTTCCATAAATCTTATCGAGATTCATTTGAGCGAGAATTTTTTCAACTCGTGGAAAACGATTCAGAATCATTTCTTTATCAGCGAGAAGAGAATTCGGAGGAACCATGACGTTCGCCGTGAGATTGAAATCCGCCGGATTCAGCGTGACTTTTTCATGCGACACTTTCTTCTCAGGATAGACCTCTACTCGCCCACCACCTTCGGCCATGAAAGTCGTGAGGATGTAACCGACGTACACCGAACTTTCTTGCGAAAGCTCCAGCGCTTTAATCATCCAGTCTTTTAATTCCTGCGGAGTCGACGGTTCAAAAAAAGGGATATGAAGATGTTTAAATAAATAACGAGAATCGGCCGGCGTCGAAGTGGAAATGGACCACGGATCATCACCGACGGCAACCACTACGCCTGAGTTTCCTTTCCCCGGATTGGCGAAATTTCCCACCGACAAAGCATCCGAGGCCACATGAAGTCCCATCGACTTCATGGCGATGAGTGTGTTTTGTCCGGCCGCTTTTGCTCCACCGGCCATCGCCGCAGCATTCGCCTCAGAATTGGCGATCACAACTCGAATACCCTTGGCGTGATAGGCCTCTTTTTGTTCGTGCAGAATATTAAAAAAATCGGCCAGTGGGGATCCAGGATAACCGGTGTAGAGATGGAACCCTGCTTCCAGGGCGCCTTGAATTAGTAACTCGTTGCCATTTAGAATCTTATTGCTCATTGTGGTACCAGGTATGTAACATTCCGTTTATACTCCCGCCCGCCCTCATGGGCAATTAAGAACAGGAATCATTCTATGGAAGAAAAAGAAAATATCATTATATCACAATCCGTCGCGATCCTCGTGGATGGAAATAACATCGAAAGATCCATGGAGTCCGAGTTTCAAAGCCAGAACATCATGATTAATTTTGATGTCCTAATTCCGAAACTCTTAAGAGGCCGCGGTCTTAACCGATTGATCTACTTTCGCGAAGGCAAAAATATTTCATCGAAACTCGCTGAAAGACTTCACACGAAGTACTTCGGCATGGTTCGTCCCTGTCACAAGTCCGCCGATATTCCGTTGAGTATTAGCGCCACTCAAATCGCTAGTAAGGTTGACTCAATTATTATCCTCTCGGGAGACTCTGACTACGTAGAATTAGTTCGACACTTAAAATCTGAGGGCGTTCGGGTCGAAATCTGTGCTGTGGAATCCACCACCGCAGAGGTCCTGAAAGAAGAAGCTGATTATTTTCAGCCTATTGTGAAAGAAGATTGTTTTACCCTGACTCAGGGTCAACATAAGAAAAAGCCACGTCGTTAGGAGAGAGTAACATGTCGCAAAACCCAGCTGGATTAAAGAGCATTGATCATCTCGAATTCACCGTCGACTCATTTCAGTCCCCTACGGTTAAGCTTTTTAGCACGATGGGATTTATCAGAACGGCAGAAAATTCTGACTCAAGACTTTATACTCAAGGACAGGTGCGCTTCCTCGTCAAAGCATCAAAAGATGAAAATGAGTTGAGCCGAAAATACTTTATCAATCACGGAGAGGGAGTCAGTAAAATTTCTTTCCGTGTTGAGAGTGTTGAAAAAGCTCTCGAAGTGACCTTGAAAAATGGCGCCAAACTTATTTCTGATCTCAAGATTCATGAATCCTCAGAAGGCGTGTCAAAAACGGCCTCGATCCAGGGATTCGGAGATGTTTTAAATGAGTTCGTGGAAAGACCCGACACCGAGTTTCGGTCGGGCTTCATGAAACTTGATAGTGATGTCGAGGCACGTCCGCTCAAAATGAAGGTTTCAAGAATTGATCACCTGACCAATAATGTTCCTAAAGGACAGATGGATCATTGGGTCGATTTTTACAAACGCACTTATGGATTTGTGGAAACAAGATATTTCGACATCAAAGGCTCTCGAACTGGGCTTAATTCAAAAGTCGTTCAGCTGATCGATAATTCGATTATTATCCCAATCAATGAGCCCGAAATTGAACATGGAAAATCTCAGATTCAAGAATTTTTGGATGTTCACCACGGCCCTGGTGTTCAACACATTGCTCTCATGACTCCGGATATTATCACGACGGTCGGAGAGCTCCGTGAGCGCAAGGTGAAATTTCTTAAGGTCCCCGACACTTACTACGAAGACATTCCGAAGAGACCGTTTCACCTGACGGAAAATATTGATTCTCTCAAGGCGCTAAACCTCCTAGCTGATGGCGACCAAGACGGGTACCTTCTTCAGATATTTTCTGAGACTTACATCGGTCCACTTTTCTTCGAGTACATCCAGCGGAAAAATCACTGGGGTTTTGGGAACGGAAACTTCCAGGCACTCTTTGATGCGATTGAAAGAGATCAGATGAAAAGAGGCTATCTTTAGAAAAGATAGTCTCTGGCGACTTCATATCCCAACTTGAAAATTGTGAGAAAAATGATCACGCGGAGAAGTCCGCGGACGAAAGTATTTCCTTTTAACAGCGCCATTCTGACGCCAAAAAAAGCACCGAGCACATTGAAGAACATGAGTGGCAAAACCACATGGATAAGAAAAGTCCCCTTCATGACAAAAAGAAGAATCGCCGCAACGTTCGTGGTGAGATTAAGGATCTTGGCATAGGCCGATCCCTGAACAAAAGTCATGCTCATGAGACCCACAAAACCGATGATGAGTAGACTTCCGGTTCCAGGCCCAAAAAAGCCATCATAAAAACCGATCACTCCGCCGAGAACAATTGGTTTCCAAAGAGGAATTTGGACATCAGGATCGTGAGCCTCCATGCCGAATCTTTGATTTCTTAAAGTGAGAAGAAAAACAAAAAAGAGAAGAACCGCAAAAACGGGTTTTAGAATCTGACTATTCACAGTTGAAACAGTCCACGCACCTAAAAAACTAAAGGTGAATGCGGCCGCGATCGCCGGAAATAAAAGTGAGCGAATGTAGGGAATAGTTCGTGAATATTTCCACGCCGAAAATGCAGTCCCAGTGACCGAAATCATCTTATTGGTACCGAGTAAAGTGACTAGCGGAACGCTAGGAAGGGCCATGATCAACACTGGAAGTTGAATGAGTCCACCACCCCCTACTATAGAATCTACAAACCCCGCGCTGAACGAAGCCAAACAAAGAATAATTAGTTGGGAGCTAAGCATATGAGATTCCAAGATAATTCTTCACTGCGTAATAGTCCAGAAATTTGTATTGTTAAGACTACGTTAAGCTCGCTCTTCCCCCTCGAAACATCAATTCTCTGAACTTATGATACGGGCAATTAACAAAGGATTCTCCAATGAAACTCATGATTCTCATGACTGCCTTAGCACTCGCAACCATCGGTTGCTCAAAAAGAGAACAGGTTTTAATTCAAAACAAAGGCTCAGATACTTTCGTTAACCTCGCTCAATCTTGGGCAGAAGAATACAAAGTGATCAAACCCAATGTTGGAATCGCTGTGTCTGGTGGTGGATCAGGAACTGGGATTGCTGCT
>CANETG010000073.1 GCA_947440875.1 Bacteriovoracaceae bacterium | reverse complement strand
GGCGCGTTTTACGTCATCCGGAACGTCTTCGTTCGCCAGACCTTCCAGAGCGTACGCCGCCGCTTTTTTCATTTCTTCATTGATCTTTCTCGCGCGAACGTCGAGAGCTCCGCGAAAGATAAACGGGAATCCGAGAACGTTATTGACCTGATTTGGATAATCAGAGCGCCCAGTGGCCATGATGGCGTCGTCACGGACTTCCGCCACTTCTTCCGGAGTAATTTCAGGATCAGGATTGGCCATCGCAAAGATGATCGGATTTTTTGCCATGGATTTCACCATGTCTTTTGAAACGAGACCTTTGGCTGAGCAGCCGATGAAGCAGTCGGCATTCTTCATAGCATCGCCGAGAGTTCTCGCCTTGGTGTCGTTAGCGAAATGATCTTTGTACTTATTCATTCCATCTGTTCGACCTTTGTAGATCACACCTTTGGAGTCACACATGATGATATTTTCTTTTTTTACACCAAGAGTGACGAAGAAGAGAGCTGTTGCGATCGCGGCCGCTCCAGCTCCAGAGACGACGACAGTCGTTTTTCCAATATCACGATTGGTAATTTCAACAGCGTTAATGAAAGCAGCTCCGCCGATGATCGCAGTCCCGTGCTGGTCATCATGAAAGATTGGGATGTCGCAGATCTCTTGGAGGCGCTTCTCGATTTCAAAACACTCAGGAGCTTTAATATCCTCGAGGTTCACACCACCGAAAGTTGGCTCGAGTGCTTTCACGACAGCGACAACTTCATCCACTGTTTTTGATGAAATTTCGATGTCAAAAACGTCAATGTCAGCGAAGCGTTTGAAAAGAACACCTTTTCCTTCCATCACTGGCTTACTTGCGAGTGGTCCAATATCGCCGAGTCCAAGAACGGCAGTTCCGTTAGAGAGAACGGCAACGAGATTTCCTTTCGCCGTGTATTTGTAAACGTCTTCAGCATTTTTTGCGATCTCTAGGCAAGGGGCCGCAACACCAGGGGAGTAGGCAAGGGCGAGGTCACGGGCCGTGAGGCAGGGTTTTGTGGAAGTGATTTCGATTTTACCTGGACGGCCGGAAGAATGATAATCCAGTGCGAGTCGGTATTTTTCTTCAGTTGAAGTCGTTTCCTTAGGAGTCGTGCTCAAAGGTAATCCTTTTGTTAACAGGAGATAGTCGAAAAAATGGTTGGGTTAAGATATCAGTTTCCACCGAAAAAGACAGCTTCTATGCACTGCGCTTTCTTAGGAGAATCGCCGGAAGAAGAGGAATGGTGGTGAGAAGAAGTCCAATATAGAACTCATCGAGTGTCGAAAAGGAATACTTCTTATTGAGCACGCGCCATAACACGATGCCCACACAACCTAGGAGGACAGAAAAACTAAAGTTTTTGTCGGAAATTCTGCCGGGAAACCACTGACCAACGAGTAGGGGGAAAAGGAGACAGGCAGCTGAAAAACTTCCTAAGGTCTTCCAAACTTCGACGACATTTCCATCAAAGTGAAGTCCGAGAAAAATGGAAACAACGGCGACGAAGATCAGTGCGAGGTGATGGTGAATGACTTTGAATTTTTCTTTCAATCGAAAAAAATCATAGCTTATACAAGTGGCGGCGTTAAAAAGATAGGCGTCGAGTGTGGAAAGAATAATCGCCAAAATTCCTGCGATAATGAGGCCCCTCACTCCGTGGGGAACGAGCTGAATGGAAAACTGAAGGTAGGCGTCCTGGGGATTTGCGTCCGGAAGATAGGCTCGGGCATAAAGCGCACCGATAGTGGTACAGCAGTCAAAGAAAAACCAAATCACCGTCGAAATGATGATTCCTTTTTTTGCGACTTTGTTTGACTCTGCGGCCAGAGCACGTTGATAGAAATTAGGATCAACGAGTGTGGAAAGAGCGATGAATCCCCAGATGAATAAATTGGCGTAGCTTTCCCCACCAGTCCAATCGAAATGGGTGGCCGGAAGTTTTTCGATGAGATGCATCGGCGAACCGAACTCTGCCCAAGCAAATATCACAATGAGAAGGACCGAAAGGATCATGAAAAAAAACTGAACGACGTCGGAGAAAACGACGGCGCGGAATCCACCCCAGATCGACCACGCCGTGACCAGAACAACACCAACAACTGTGTTCAGGAAAAGACTTCCCCCAATCAGTGATTGGAGAAATATACCGAGACTGATGGTGTAAGCAATCGGGAGGAGATTCAGAAAATTTAGTCCCGCAGTTATTCGCTGGGCACGCGGACCGAAAACTTGTCCCGCGAGGTCCGGAATGGTCATAATGTTTCGGGAACGGATTTTATCCACCAAGAAAAAAGCAAAGATTAAATAGGTCCCGTACCAGAAGATTCCCTGGGTCAGGAGATTGTAAATTCCCTTCTCAAATGTGAGCGCAGTGACGCCAAATATCCCTCCATACCAAGTCGCTACGAGAGTGGCGACGAAAACCGGAAGGGTCAGCTTCCTTCCCATGAGAAGAAGCTCGACGACGGTCTCTTTTCCGTCTTCTGATTTCCGAGTAGCAAGTGACTGTCCGTAGAGAACACTCGCCAGTGTTGCACCGAGAACCAGAGCGAAGATTGTCCAGTCGGTCCAGTCGAGAAAGTCTATGAGATTGGCATGGGAAAGCATGGCTTGATTATAGGTTTTGGTTTATTCTTTTGCCATGACCAAATTAGGTTCGTGGAAATACCTTCTGATCTTTGTCTTTGCGATCATCCTCATTCGGATCGACGTTGTTCTTGATCTGGGTGAGAAAACCTGGCTCCTGATCAAAAGCGAGAAACCACAGAACTCTACGAATGATTTTGGTGATTCTCCAGTCATTGTCCGCTCTGATAAAAATGTTGAGCTCACACCCCGCCAAAAATATATTAATTTCATGGATAGCTTTCGCGTTTCCCCAGATCCCGTTTACCGAGACCAAGCGATGACACTCTTTCGGGCCCATCCTCAACTTTTTTCTGAAACAAAAGATAACGATCTCGAAGCGAGGCTTTATTCGTGGCGAGACCTCATCGTCCAAAATGCACCAGAAGTTCCGCTTTTTTTAATCGACCTTTCGAACATCCTTCGTGGGGAAAACAAGGGAATGATTCCCGAGTTTTTCAGCGTTGTGCTTGATCTCAACATCCAAATGTTTATGGAACATTATCCAAGGACAAAGGACGTCACTTGCTCACCCGTGACCATGATCGAAGCAGCGGTCCCTGCGGAAGAAAAGTTTCCCGAACTCACTGAGAGGTTGGCCCTGATCGAAGACTACTTAAAAAAAGAAAATATCACTGCCGATAAAAAACTTTATGCCAATCTCTGCCTTAATGCGCTAAAGATATACCTTGAAAAAGAAGCTCCGGCCCCAGGGCCGGCAACAGAAGCGGCACCGGAAGAAACTCCCGAGGAGGCTCCGGCAAGCTCAGAACCACCAGTAGGTACCAATCCGTGATCCAGGCAAATTTACTTACTAAAGGATTCGGCACACAGATCCTGTTCGAGGACATCAGTTTTAATATGACCAGAGGCGAGCGCGTGGGTCTCGTTGGCAGAAATGGGTCAGGTAAGACAACTCTCTTCAAGATCATCCTCGGTGAGGAGCACCCCGACGGTGGTGAAATTATTTACCCTAAAAATTATACGATCGGGACCTTGAAGCAGCATCTGATTTTCTCAGAGAAAACAATCATCGCAGAATGCAGTCTGGCCCTGAAGGGTGAAGAAGAATTTGATACTTACAAAGTGGAGAAGATGCTCCACGGTTTAGGTTTTAAGACCGAAGATTTTGAACGACCACCATCGGATTTTTCCGGTGGCTACCAAATTCGCTTGAATCTCGCCAAGGTCCTTTTAGGAAACCCTGCTTGTTTACTCCTCGATGAACCGACCAACTATCTCGACATCGTTTCACTTCGATGGCTCTCGCGCTTTCTACGGAACTTCGCGGGTGAAGTGATTATTATTACCCATGATCGTGGGTTCATGGATTCAGTCACCACTCACACCATGGGCATCTGGAGACAGAAACTGGTGAAAATTAAAGGGGACTCAACAAAATATCACGAGCAGATTCTTCTGGAAGAAGAGGTTTACGAAAAAACGAGAGTCAACACAGAGAAAAAGCGCAAAGAACTCGAAGAGTTCGTCGCGCGCTTTAAAGCCAAAGCAAGTAAGGCTGCCCAGGCGCAGTCTCGCATGAAGCTTTTGGATAAACTTCCGGAACTCGAAGCACTCGCGATGATGGCCACACTTGATTTCGAATTCAATTACCGAGAGTGCCCGGGCAAAGTCTTGGCCGAGATCAAAGAGCTGAGCTTTGGTTACAACGAAAATCTTCTGATGGATGATCTGTCGTTTACGATTCTTCGGAATGATAAGATCGCTATCATTGGAAAAAACGGGAAAGGAAAATCGACTCTTCTTAACCTCATCGCCAAAGAACTGAATCCCGTTTCAGGCTCGATCTCTGGCAATGTTAACCTTCTGATGGGACATTTTGGGCAAACCAATATCCAACGCCTTAGTCTTGAAAATAGTATCGAAGAAGAAATTTCTTCCGCCGACCCAAGTCTAGGTCGGGAAAGAGTGAGAAGCATCTGCGGCGTCATGATGTTCTCGGGAGATTTGGCGAAGAAGAAAATTAAAGTTCTCTCGGGGGGGGAGCGTGCGCGCGTTCTTCTGGGAAAACTTCTCGCCAAACCAACCAATCTCCTTCTTCTGGATGAGCCAACCAACCACCTTGACCAAGATTCAGTGGACGCACTTTCCCAGGAGCTTCAGAATTATCCTGGGGCCGTCATCATCGTCACCCACTCAGAGGGAATGCTAAGAGAAGTGGCGACTAAACTTGTCGTCTTTCATCATGATCGGGTTGAATATTTCCCTCAGAACTACGACGACTTCTTGAAAAAGATTGGATGGGAAGAAGAAGAGCAGGTCAAGATTGAGAAGCCCAAAGAGAAAATTTCTCGCGAAGAACAAAGAAAGCAGCGTCAGGAAATTATTCTGGAAAGAGCGAAAGTCATTAACCCTCTGAAAAAGAAAATGGAACAGATGGAAGCTGGGATCATGAAAGCTGAAATGGAAGCTTCAGCACTTGAGGAAGGATTAATTCTGAAACCAGAACCGGAAGGTTTTAAGAAGCTCGGCGTTCTCAAGAAAAAGATTGATGACGACTTTGAAGAACTAGCGCGGATTACCGTTGACCACGATAAGCTTTTTGGGGGATTTGAGAAGCGACTGAGCGAGATTGATTCACTGTAAATGGATTGATCTTATTCGAGGCAAAATACATCCAAGCTGTGCCGGCGACGGAAGAAGATGTCGTGAAATCCGGATTGGATGAAGAGGTGGCGTAGGCGATTCCACCGTCCGAAGTCCTCATCTTTTTCACCGAAGAAAGTATTTCGTCATTAGTTTTTTTCTCGCAAGAAAATCCGCTCTTTTCCATCGCCAGAACTTGCCCTAAGGTCCCTTCTGACCAAACGAATTCGTATTTTTGAGAACCCTTGCTCGGTTTTGAGTCATAGAACCCAAACACACCTTGGTGTTCAAAATAAAAAGAATCACAATTAAGAGCGAGTGCTTTGTGGGCATCAATACTCTGGAGAGTTTCTGAATCAAGAGCAAGAAGACTCCAGGTCTGGTTATCCAAGTATAATTCTTCTTTATTAATTTTTCCCTTGGCCAGATTTACTCCTGACCAAAAATGCGAGCGGTTCTTATCCCACAGAGCGAGAATGAATTTCTTTATTCCCGTCATTTCTTTTTTCCACTCAAACTTCGGATTAAGAACTGCGAAATGCTGATAGGCCGCAAATGCATCGAGATTGTGTTCTAGTGCTACCGTTTCACTTTCATTCCAGGGGCTGGATATTATATCAGAAGGTCCGAAGCGCAGAGCAGCGTGCGAAACTCCTGCGACCTTGAATGGTTTCACTTCAGATTGAAGCCATGTGAGGAGCTTCAGATTAAAAGAGACAAATTCTTTTGACTGAAATTCGGCTTGGTAGTGAGTGGCTGCTAAAGCGACCCATGCGATGGCACCAGCGAAGCGGCGATCACCCTCGATTGGATAGGGTGAACTACCATCGGTGTAATAGGAAAAATAAAGTGAGCCATCTTCCAACTGAAGAGACTCAAGACCCTTTAAAAGTTTCCGAGCAGTTTCTTTTTCGCCCGCTTTTGCGAAGGCAATAACGGCGAGTGCTTGATCGTAAACGTAACTTTGAGAGTGATCAGAAAAACTTTTGATGAGACTGCGATCACTTTTCAGTGAAACGATGCGAGAGCGGAGGTTGTCTAAAATTTCCTGGTTGGTCATCGCCAATGATGCTGTCGAAAAAAATAATAGTCCCACCAGGGCAAACAATTTGCCCGCCATAAAAAGTTCCTCTCCTGATATGCCTGTGTACTAAGCTCATCGACGGACCATCGCACCGGCTTGAGTGTTTTTGTCTGCTATTCGGGTTTTATTAGGAATATCAAGAGATTAGACCACGCCAGTAAGGGGAGGTTTCGGCCAATTTCCGGACGTAGCCGTCGATGTCTCCCTGCTGGTTTCCGGGGAGATTTTTCAAAGGATAGACATGTTCTTCGGGCACATATCGGAAGGTGAAATTGATTCGCCTTGTGAGAAATCCATCGATGGCTGGACCGATTATTTCTTTCTTCTTATCTTCCACTCTTTGCACGCGGTGAAATGTTTTTTCTTTCCATTTCTCACCAGCAAATATTTGAAGCGACGAATCTTCGAGCCACTGAGAGAACACAACGTTCTCATCGCCGAGAGTTGATTTCCCATTCACAAACTGAAAGAATGCGCGATCACCAAAGGACATTGAGCCAACGGGCCCTGGTTCGAAATCTTTGTGCTCTCCGACCCGCGCGCGATCGACCCATTTTCCTTCTTCCAGTTTATTGCCATAGAAATTGATCAAGCAGGTATTGAGTTTCCACTTTTCTGGAACATAACTTTTGGGGAATCTTTTTTTAGCGATGAACTCAATTCGGTCCACCACGTCTTGGAGAAATTTCGGGTAGGGTTCGGCCTTCACACAGCGGTGAAGAATGCCTTTCGGAGGATGATAGTAATCTAAGCAGGCAAACTGCCAGTTTCCGAGCCAGTAAACCGGACGAAGAAGGGGTCTCTGCTTATCGCCCTCGGGGGGTGGATTATGTTCAGAAAAACGCATTTCCCAAAGCGGAGTAAGAGTTCCGATCCAGTCTAAAAGACGTGCGCGTTCTTTCCGGTCAATGAAGGGAAATTGATAGTGAAGACCGTGTGGGAGCTCATCTTTTCTCATAGGGATGCTCTTCCCGTATCAAAGAACACTCAAAATGGCCCAAACCCATGTAAAAAGGTGGTGGTTCTCTTGTGGCAAAATAGGCCCGGAGGTAGAACTCCTCCTATGAAACTCACCCTAGCGACTGATGATGATATCTCTCAGATTTCGCAATTGTATTACGACGTTTACGAAGGATCTTATCCAGATCCCCTGATGAAAGAATTTCATCTCATCAAAAAATTTATTACCTCTGATACCGGCTACTGGTTCATCACAAAAGATGAACAGGGATCTGTTATCGCTTCCGTCCTTGCCGCTTACGACAAAGAAAACATGGTCGCCAAAGCCTTCGGCGCTGTGGTTCGAAATGAATACCGTGGTAAAGGCCTGATGGAAGACCTTCTCGCTTTCGGGATTAAGCATCTCCGTGAGAAAACTCAAGGTGTGGACATCGTTTATTCCACTACGCGAACCGTGAATGAAGCAGCTCAGACGCTGACTGAAAAATTAGGATTTAAAAAACTCGGCATTTTTCCCAACGCTCACCGGACGAATGATTACGAAACGCATTGCCTCGCTGCGATCGTGTATCCATCGGCGCTCGAAAAAAGAAGTCATGATTATCGAATTCACCATGAGATGGAATCTCTGTACAAGATCGTCGCGGGCGAAGTCGGACTAGAGCCCAAAGAATCAATCATTCCTGAAACACCAACGAAGGTCCTCGTTTCTCCGGGCGATCTAGAGGTTGTGAACTCACCGAAGTTTGTTACCTATCGGTACAAAAATCTCAAGGCAGAAAAGAAACTTGAATTTGAGTTTTTTCCGTTTCACCAACCAAACCTCATGATCATCACGCCTGATCAATCGATTGAACTTTTCTGTCACCTTTCTCCGGTTGATGGTTACTGTGTCATCGTCGGGGGAAAGATGCCTGGGAATCTCAATTTCTCCGAGCTCTTCCTAGCGACCAACAAACTTTTGAGGAACGCAGGTGCCAGATACATTGAGGTCATCGTAAGGGCCGATCGTCCGAAAATTCTTGAAAGTATCATCCGCGCGAAGTTCATCCCCTGCGGATTCTTTCCTGCGTTTCAATTAATAAACGGCAAGCGCCATGACTTCGTTGTTTTCAGCAGATCATTTGAAATCTTTGATTTCCAAAACGTGAAGCTCAAAGGTCTCAACCAGGTCTACCTCGAAGAATACTTCAAGGCGTGGAAACGCATGTCGCTGAACCCAAAACTTCTTCAGCTATGAAGGCAACTGATCTTCTTCTCGATTCAGATCCCTTCGACTTTTCGGACAACGCCAAAAAATTATTTCTTGAGAGCATAAAAGAGAATGCTCTTCACCATTATCAAAAACATGAGTTCACTCGTAAACTTTGGGATAAGCTAGGCTTTCATCCGAATGAATTGGAAGTTGAAAACGATCTCCAAAAAATTCCTGGAACGATGGTTCACCTTTTTAAAGAACATGAATTTTGTTCAGTTCCCAGGGAAGAGTTAGCACTGGTTCTGACGAGTTCAGGTACCGGAGGGCAAAAGTCTCAGCAGTTTCTGGATAAGAAAAGTCTCGAGAACGTGAAGCGCTTAGCGTACTCCATCCACAGATCTCTCGGGATGGCCTCTGCTACAGAATACAACTACCTCTGTTTTACTTACGACCCGAAAGTTGCCAACGATTTAGGGACAGCGTTCACCGATGAACTCCTCACAAACTTCACGGGTAAAAAAGAAGTCTATTATGCTATCCAGTGGAATGGTTCTGACTTCGAGATGAATGAAAAGGGAGTTGTTGAAGCACTCAAGCGTTTCGAAAAAAGTGGCACTCCCACAAGAATTCTAGGTTTTCCGGCACTTCTTTTTGAGATGATCGAAAAACATGACCTCAATATGAATTTAGGCCCAGATTCATGGCTTCAAACTGGCGGCGGTTGGAAAGGGAAAGCGGATAAAGAAATCCCGAAAAAAGAATTTCGTCAAATTATTCACGCTCGCCTTGGTATCCCAGAAGAAAACCAGCGCGATCTTTTCGGAATGGTTGAACACGGTATTCCCTATGTCGATTGCAAGAAAGGAAATCTTCATATCCCTAATTACGCTCGCGTTTTTGTCCGCTCCCCGCATGATATTTCCATTCGTCCGAGGGGAGAACGCGGGCTTCTTCATTTTCAATGCAGCTACAACTTTAGTTATCCCGCCCCCAGTCTTCTCACGACAGATTATGGACGGCTCGGAACTTGCGACTGCGGAATTGGTGGCGATACTTTGATCCTGGAAGGTCGCGCCGGTGTCAAGAAACATAAAGGGTGCGCGCTCAAAGCACTCGATCTCATAAGGTAATACGATGTACTGGTTTGGCGAAGAGAAAGATGAACTCATGAATTGGCTGGATTCTTCCGGTGATTCTCTCCTGATGCTTAAAACAAGTCTTCGGAAAACAAAACTCGAAGAGATCATCTCAGTGCTCAATCAACTCTCACTTTTCTGGAAGACTCATTCTCATCCTGAAGAAATCATTCTTGGCATCCAGGCAGACTCTGGATTCTCGAGGAAGGAAGTCGAAGAGACTCTGGCGATCCTCCCAGGACTACTTTCCGAAGAAAGTCTCATGAAGCGTCTGCTGGCCGAATTTACCAATGCCTCTATGCTCGATAGATTTGCCAAACTCCCTCATCAAGAAACGCTCATCAAAGCCCAGCCACTGGGACTTATTCTTCATGTCACTGCTGGAAACGTTTTTCTTTCAAGTCTAGATTCCCTTCTCATGGCGCTCATCACGAAAAATCTTTCTCTTCTTAAAGTGAGTTCAGAAAATAAAACTTTTCCTCTCTACTTTGCTCGGACTCTCAAAAAAATTGATACGAATACCGTTCTCTCAAATAAGTTTGCCATTCTTCACTGGAAGGGTGGGGATCAGACGATCGAAGTAAGACTCAAGAAAAAAGTCAACGCGATCGTTGCTTGGGGCGGAGAAGAAATGATTTCATCGCTCAAGATGGAGCTCACTCCTGATGTCAAATTCCTCGATTTCGGTCCGAAAGTTTCTTTTCAGCTCATGACCCGTAAGGGTCTGGCTTCGTCCAAACTATCACAGATCGCTGACTCAATTGTGAGAGACGTCATTCCTTGGAACCAGGGCGCTTGCGCCTCGCCTCAAGATTTATTTATCCAAGAAGGGATTAATCAAGACGAGCTCTTTGAAGCCTTAGTTTCCTCATTCGGAAATGCTCCCCAAAGAAATCTCCTCTCCGATGACGAAGCCACCGAGATCCTCAAAGAAAAATATCGCGCCCTATACTCCGAACTGATGGAGGACGGGAAATTCGCTCAAGGCAAAAGTTTCCTCCTCCACTCGGAGTCGGACAAGTATCTTCGTCCATCACCCTTAAATCGTTCTCTCATCATTAAGACTTTCAAAGACGCGAGAGATCTCGCCCACCATCTTCGTCCTTT
>CANETG010000072.1 GCA_947440875.1 Bacteriovoracaceae bacterium | reverse complement strand
TGATGTCAAAGCAGGGCTGGTGGTCTTCCTGATTGCTCTCCCACTTTCACTGGGAATTTCCATCGCCTCGGGCGCACCAACAACAGCAGGATTAATCTCGGCGATCCTGGGAGGTCTTCTCGGTGCTTACCTCGGCGGAGCATTCGTGACGATCAATGGTCCCGCGGCAGGACTGATTGTGGTGGTTCTCTCGGCGATCCAAAGTCTTTCTTTTGGAGACCCTGCTCAAGGTTTTAAAAGATTCTTGGCCTGCGTTCTTGTCGTTGGGTTTCTCCAGATCATCGCTGGGCTCATGAAAGCGGGAAAATTCGCAGCTCTTTTTCCTGCATCTGTGATTCACGGGATGATGACTTCGATTGGAATCATTATTATCATCAAGCAGGTTCACGTTCTTCTCGGTCATCGCGCTCAGGGAAGTATTTTAAATTCACTCCTTCAGATCCCGGATTCTTTTCTGCAGCTTAATCCTCACGCATTAACCGTGGGGACTCTTGCGATCGTGGTTCTCCTTCTCTATCCCACGCTTAAATTTGGCTTAGCAAAAATCATCCCCGCTCCCTTAGTCGTTGTCATGATTGGCATCGGGATCGCTTCTTTTTTTCAAGATCTTCCTTTGGTGAAAATTCCTGTTCACATTACGGAGTTTTTTATCACTCCACAGTTTGACATGATCTTTTCGGGAGAATCTCTTCTGGCCATTTTCTCTCTGTTCTTTGTGGCGAGCCTGGAGTCGATCCTTTCGGCCTCTGCCGTTGATAAGCTTGATCCCCTGAACCGCGAATCTGATTTTAATCGTGAGCTTTGGAGTAAGGGTATCATCAATATATGCTGCGGTCTCATAGGAGGACTTCCGATCATCGCCGAGATTGTGCGATCCTCTGCCAATATCCAGCAAGGGGCGAAAACTCCACTTTCTAATTTTTCTCACAGCTCATTCATGCTTCTCTTTGCTGTTTTTTTTCCCTCCGTCCTCAACCTGATTCCTCTTCCGGCGCTGGCCGCGATCTTGGTCCTCGTGGGTTACAGGCTTGCCAATCCTAAGCAGTTTGGAGAGATGAAAATGATGGGAACGAGCTCGTTAGTTTCTTTTCTCACAACGATTGGACTCACTCTCGCTGAAGATCTACTGGTTGGTGTCATAGGGGGAATTGTCGTTAAAGCGATCATCTCTTTTTTCAACGGGGCAAGATTCACCATGTCTCCCCAGTACAATCTCCGAAAACAAGGAGATCAAGTTTTTTTAGATTTTGAGGATTCACTTTCTTTTTTCTCGGCCATCAAGCAAAAAGAAATTATGTGTGATTTAAGACCATTCCAGTCGGTCGAAATAAATCTGAAAAAGCTCAAATTCATCGACGCCACATCACTGAGTATTATTTCCCGTGAGTCGACTCGTTTAATGAAAGAAGGAAAGAGTGTCGTGGTTCACGTTCCTGAAAAGTACGCTGATCTCTACCATCACATTAAGCTTCGATGAGTTTCGGAAGTGTGAAGAAAAATTTCGAGCCCCTTCCGAGTTGGCTTTCGGCCCAGATTTTTCCCCCGTGGGCAGAAACGATCCTCTGAGCAATGTAAAGGCCCAGTCCCATGCTAATGGGCCGACCATCGATTTGATAATTCTTGTAAAAAATTTTTTCAAGATGCTCGCTCGATATCCCCGGACCGTTGTCGCTGATTTCAAAAAGGATCTCTTTTTCTTCCAAGGAAACTTTGATCGTGATCGTTCCACCCTGGGGAGTAAACTTCACGGCGTTGCCGAGGATGTTTGAGAGAACTTGGATGACACGGTCATGGTCTCCGTATAACTCTTGAGTGGGCATTATATCCCAAAAAAGAGTGATGCCCTTGGCGTCGGCCAGCGGATCGTAAAGAGGCTTGAGCGAGGTGAGGAGAGTTCCGGCAGAAAAGATTTGCGAATGAATATCAAAGGGACGTTGTTCAAACTTACTGACTTCGAGAATGTCTCGCACAAGTCCCATGCAAACGGTGGCCGAACTCATGATCATGCTCATGAAATGGTGAAGCTTTTTGGTGTTGCCCGATTTCACGAGTTCCTCAAGCTTCCCTTGAAGGATTTGGGCAGTCGTAAGAATTGCGTTCAGAGGATTCTTCAGGTCATGAGAGACTATCTTAAGAATTTCTTCGCGCTTGGCCTCACTGGCCTTCAGCTCAGTGACGTCGTGGTTCATGACAAGAATCGCCGTTAGTTTTCCGTTCTCATCTTTTAAGGGTATGGCCGTGTTGAGGATCATCCCCATTTCTCCATTAAATCTTTGAATCCTGATTTCCTCATCAACGACGGATTCATCATTCATCATGACTTTCCAGGCACCCCAGTCTTGGAGCGTAAGTTGCTTTCCCGTCTTCGGGTTCCAAGCTTTATATTCTTGGTAGTCCGCAGGCCCGACGTAAGCACTGCAGGCCCAGATTTTCTTTGCGGCCTCATTCATATACATAATCATCCCCTGGGGATTAAGAATCCAAATTCCGACGTGGGAATGATCCGCGATCTGACGAAAAATTTCATCTCCGCTTGAGAACGCTTGCTTTAAGTCCATCCCTCTATTGTAAGAGAAGGCTAAAAATGATGGGACGAATGATCTTTTTTGCATTCATCACATTGGTTTTACAGCGCCTTTAGACTGTCGATCTAAGTGAAAAAGAGATATTCTGCCAACAAGGTGAGTCTGTTCTAAAGGAGCGGTTGATTTTTTACCATGCGTTAATGGTGGCCATTTCTCATCTGAACTTGCTAGCCTTCTAGTCATGAAAACAATCATTCTGACACTCATTTTTATCTCCACTTCAACTTTTGCGCAGACGAAGGCGCTTCGAATTCTCACTCCTCAGGGGATGAGAGATCTCATGGGTCCTTATCCGGCGCTTGGTACCGAAGCCTCGCACCAAGATTTTGATGTCCTACTTCAAATCCAAAACACTCGCACACCGGATGATTGCGCAGACGCCGCCAGAGAAGAAGATGTGAGTCTTGAGAAAATGTTTGCGGGCCCCAAGGGGCCACTCACCAAAAAAGAAATGCGGATTGCTAATCCTCAAGTGATTGCTGGATTTGCCGAAATCGGTGCCAATATCTACGTCGCAAAATCAACCTTCAAACGTCCGCGGCCGTATCTCTCAATGCCGACACTGATTCCTTGCATTGATCGTGAAAGTTCGTCCGCTTACCCGAGTGGGCACACCGCAACTGCCTGGTATTTTGCGAGGAAAATTGCGAAAATTTTCCCCTCTAAGAAAGCAGCACTGCTTAAACGAGCAGGGGAAGTTTCCTGGAACCGTGTCATCGGAGGAGTTCACCATCCGAGTGATATCGTTGCGGGAAAAAAATTAGGTGAAGAGCTCGCTAACGATTAGCCACATCTTTTTTCCTCGGAGAAATGATGCGACTGATATTTTTCTGGGTCTTTTTTTATCGGACTTAGTGAAAGCAAAAGGAGAAACTCCTCTTTCGTTATTGATTTTTTAGACGATGACTGGAAACTTAACGGAAAATAAAATGAAAAAAGCTTTCCTCTTAGGAGTCGTCCTCATCGGATTTTTTGTCGCCTACAAAACGGGACTCACAAGTTACCTTACTTTTTCTGAGCTCAAGACGCGCCAAACAGATCTGCAAATTGTTTATGAACATCATTCCTGGCAGGTGCTGGGAGCTTACTTCGCAGTCTACGTCCTTTCTACCGCCCTTTCCCTTCCGGGGGCGACGGTCCTCACTTTGGGCTCCGGTGCTATCTTTGGTTTCACCACAGGCCTCGTCCTAGTCTCCTTAGCCAGTACTCTCGGTGCGACCCTTGCGTTTCTTTTTACTCGCTACCTGCTGCGTTCGATCGTGGAGAAGAAATTTCACTCTCAGCTCAATTCAATTAATCGCGGAATAGAAAAAGAAGGTGCGTTCTATCTTTTCACCCTTCGCCTCATTCCCGTGTTCCCATTTTTTTTGATCAACATGGTGATGGGTCTCACGAAGATGCCAGTACTGACCTACGCACTTGTTAGCCAGGTGGGGATGCTACTTGGAACGATTGTTTACGTGAACGCCGGCACTCAGCTCTCGGAGCTTCAAGATCCATCAGGGATCCTTTCACCAGCTCTGCTCGGAAGCTTTGCACTCCTAGGTATTCTCCCGCTAGCAGCGAAAAAAATTATCGACTTCATTAAGGCCCAAAAAGTTTATCGAGGTTTCCTAAAACCGAAGCACTTTGACTACAACCTTATTGCCATTGGTGGTGGCTCGGCAGGACTTGTGACAGCGTATATTTCTGCAGCGGTGAAGGCTAAAGTTGCTCTCATCGAAAAGCATAAGATGGGAGGGGACTGTCTCAACACGGGCTGCGTGCCAAGTAAGACTCTCATTAAAACGGCCAAACTTGTCCACTCAACCAAGCGTGCGCAAGAATTTGGTCTTAAGCCTTTGACCGCAGAAGTGGATTTCCCAGAAGTCATGAAACGGATTCAAAAGGTCATTTCAAAAATTGAACCCCATGACTCCATCGAACGCTATACCTCACTTGGTGTTGATTGCATCACGGGAGAAGCAGAAGTCGTGAGTCCCTGGGAAGTGAAGGTTAACGGTAAAATCCTAACGACCAAAAATATTGTCCTCGCAACGGGAGCGTCACCACTCCTACCTCCCATACCTGGTCTGCGTGAAAGCTCTCCGCTGACGTCTGAGAATCTGTGGCAGCTCAAAGACAAACCCGAAAGGCTCGTCGTTTTAGGGGGAGGACCCATCGGTTGTGAAATGGCCCAGGCGTTTGTGCGCCTGGGAAGCCAGGTGACTCTCGTTGAGGCGGCAGACCGAATTCTCATGCGTGAAGATGCGGACGTTTCTTCAGCGGTTCTCCAGAGTTTTGAAAATGAGGGCATAAATGTTCTGACCAAACATAAAGTAGTTTCGATTGGAACTGAGGGGAAGGAAAAGTTTTTGCACGCCGATGGGCCTGATGGTCAGGTGAAAATTTTTTTTGACCACGTGCTCGTCGCACTCGGAAGAAAGGCGAACACAAAAGTTCCTGGTCTTGAGAAACTTCAACTGGAACTTTCACCCTCGGGAACTTTTGTGCACGATGAGTCACTTCGGACAAAGTTCCCGAACATTTTTGTCTGTGGTGATTGCGCTGGCCCCTACCAATTCACTCACACTGCTGCTCACCAGGCGTGGTATGCTTCTGTCAACGCTCTCTTCTCACCGTTCAAAACTTTCAAAGTCGATTACCGAGTGATTCCGTGGACGACTTTCACAGAACCAGAAGTGGCACGAGTCGGACTGAGCGAGGCGGAGGCCAAGGCAAAAGGAATTGAGTTTGAAGTCACCCGGTACGGTCTTGATGATCTTGACCGAGCGATCGCCGATGGAGATGATCATGGATTTGTCAAAGTGATCACTCCGAAAGGTAGCGATCAAATCCTTGGTGCCACCATCGTTGGAGTTCACGCCGGTGATCTTCTGGCCGAGTTCATTCTCGCCATGAAGTGGGGCCTTGGCCTTAATAAAATTCTCTCAACGATTCACACGTATCCAACGTTCTCAGAGGCGACAAAATATACGGCAGGAAACTGGAAAAAAGCACATAAGCCTGAATCAGTTCTTCGCTTGGTAGAAAGATTCCATCGTTGGAGACGAGGCTAGATTTTTTATGAAAGAGTTGATTTTGGTGGGTGGTGGACATGCCCACATACAAGTTCTTCATGCGCTTCAATTTTCAGAGCATCAAGTGACTCTCATCTCTGACGTCCCCTTGGCACCGTACTCCGGAATGTTACCCGGTCATCTTGCAGGCAATTTTACGGAAGAAGAACTATTGTTTGATTTGAAAAAAATTTGTGCTCGTTTCAAATATTATTTCATCCAGGAAACAGTGTTGAAAGTTGATGCTGAAAAACAGCTTGTTACTTTGAGCGGCGGAAAGACTATCCGATTTGATATTTGCTCCCTGAACGTTGGTATTCTTCCGCGGACGATTCCACCAGAAGCAGAATCACCTCATGTGATCTACGTCAAACCAATCTCTAATTTTCTTGAGAAGTGGAGATCGTCACTCCAAGACATCGGAGATGAAGGAAAAATTCTGGTTGTTGGCGGAGGTGCAGCCGCGTTTGAACTTGCCGTCGCTTGCGGAACTCGCTTTCCTTCTAGGGTAACCCTCATCACTGGAGAGCAGGGACTGACGCTTCCTCGCGGAGCTAATAAACAAGGCCGTCGAGCACTTCAGAATCTGGGAGTTGAACTCATCGAGGGACAAAAAGTAGACAAGATTGAGGACGGAAAACTTTGGCAAGGAAGTACCATGAGATCCTTTGCAGTCACACTCATCGCAATCACGGCGCGTCCGACAGAGCTCATCGGGAAATCAGGTTTACCAAAAAGTTCAGAGGGTCATGTTTTAGTGGATGATTTTCTTCGAGTGAAAGGGAGTTCTGTGATGTTTGCGGCCGGAGACTGCGCTCATTTCTTAACTCGGGATTTACCAAAAGCGGGAGTGTACGCAGTCAGGCAAGGTCCAGTCCTTGCGCAAAATATCCTCTCAGCACTCAAAGACTCGAGAAACTTAAAGCGGTACGTTCCTCAAAAAACGACACTTTCACTTTTAATCACTGGTCAAGAGGAAGCCCTCTTTTGCTGGCGCGGTCTGGCGATCCGCGGCCGCACGCCTTGGATCTTAAAACGCTGGATTGATCGACGGTTCATGCGAAAGTTTTCGTAAAGGAGTAAAATGATTTCTTTCACTGAAAAGCTTAAGGCCAGTCTACTTGAGATTACCCCCCAAGGAGTGAGTACTCTTCAGGTCAATCTCACGAAGCTTTGTAACCAGGCCTGCCGTCACTGCCACGTGGACTCAAGTCCCGTGCGAAGAGAAATGCTCTCTGTCGATTCAGTGAAAAAAGTCATGGATCTTCTTCATCACAAAACTTTCCAGACTCTCGATCTGACAGGTGGTGCCCCCGAGCTTCACCCTCAGTTTAAAGAGCTCGTCACCCTGGCAAAAAGACTTGGCAAAAAAGTTATTGTCCGACACAACTTAACCGTGAGCTATGATCTCCATCCTGTCTCTCAGGATAAGATGCTCTGGGTTCAGGAGTTTTTAGCTCACGAGAGGGTTGAGATTGTTTCCTCGCTCCCGTACTACCGTGAGTTCTTAACTGATCGTCAGCGTGGTCAGGGAGTTTTTAAAAAATCCATCATGGGACTTCAGGCCCTCAATCAATTGGGCTACGGGAAACCGGACACGGGTTTAGTTCTTAACCTGGTTTACAATCCCGTCGGGCACTATCTCCCTCCGGAGCAGTCAGCATTAGAAAAAGAATACAAGTTCGAGCTCCAAGCGAAGTTCGGGATTCACTTTAATGAGCTTTTTACGATTACGAATATGCCCATCAAGCGCTTCCGGGAGGATCTCGAGCGCTCGGAGAAATATGAAGAGTACATGGAAACTCTTTTTGGCGCTTTTAATCCTCGTGCTGCTGAATCAGTCATGTGCCGAGATATGATGTCGGTTGCCTGGGATGGATCCGTGTATGACTGCGACTTTAATCAGATGCTGGAATTACCTGTAAAGTTAAACGGCGAGAAAGTCACACTTGATAATTTTGATGTAAATACTTTTCTCAAACGTTCTATCGTTTGGGGCAACCACTGCTTCGGCTGCACAGCAGGTTCCGGCTCAAGCTGCGGCGGTAAAACTACTTAGGAGAAATTGATGTCTTATTTCGAAGCCTCGGATTTAAAGAAGTTTCCCAAAATTGCGGACCTATCACCAAAACTCGCAGAGAAATTTTTCTCCTACTACGGCGACGTCACCGGAACTGAAGGAGCACTCACAGTGCGAGAGAAAACACTCATCGCTCTGGCCGTGTCTCATGCGCTTAAGTGTCCCTACTGCATCGATGTCTACACCAAGTCGTCCCTCGAGAATGGCCTAGATCCTGAACAAATGATGGAAGCCGTGCATGTTGCCGCCGCGATGGCAGCTGGTGTGACACTTGTCCACGGAGTGCAGATGCAAAATCATCTGAGAGACAAAGGTGTCATCGACTAATTTTTTTGTTGATCAGTGTCAGCAATCTTTGAGGCCAACTGCTGGCCTTGAGGAGAATTTTTTCCATTGAGATCAAAGCCACTTTCGTATTTCCGATTGATGCTGTCGTTATTTTGCCGCAGATAGTACCGAAGCTTTGCTAGCTGGTTGATCATGATTTGTTTTGTGAGTCCGTTTTTTCTGAATCTGACTGCCGAGGTCACGGTGGTTTGGGGTAATCGGATAGGTTTTCCAAACCGCAAGAGTCGCTCACATAAAATCGTATCTTCAAAAATCGCTACCGCCGGAAACCCGCCCGCTTGAGTGAGCAGAGATCTTCTCACCCAAAGTACGTGATCAAGATAAAAAATGCCCCTCAGATCCCCACGGATAGTGTTTGACCACCAGGAAGTAAATCGCAGGATAATGTGGTCAGTGTCAAAACGGTGAGTAAAGGCTCCCCAAGAATGATGGCTTGGGAGATCGATTTGCATCGCCCGAATGACTTCCGGAGAAATCCTAGTCCGAGGATGAACGAAAATGAGTATGGAGGCCTGTGTTTGTCGGGCCCCGAATTCAAATCTTTGGCCTCGTGTACTCTCTGGGAGATCGTGAAACGTAATTTTGCGCTTTTTTAAATCGGTCTTAGTTTCATCGACGCTTCCGCCATCGACAACGCAAACCGTTTGATTCATTTCTTGTAAAAGCTCGAGATTTTTCCAAAAGTAATCGTTATCACTTTCGTTAATTATGGAAAACATCCAGGAAATATTGTGCGTCTGGTTCTCGCTCATTCTAAATCTCAGTATGAAGATGCCCCGCTTTCATGTCAACAAGCAGCCGGATTCCGGAATTCCCCCAACTGAAAATTTAGCGACATTAATTTAACGATGCTGATGGCTCTCTGTGACGAGTCTGTGCTTTAAGAAAATTGTGATGGGCAATGTACGGCGGTGAAAAAATAAAATAATTAAGCACAAAAAAGCCTCCCATCGGGAGGCTTTTCTTATTCAAAAATGGCGAATGCTAATCCTTAAAGACTAGCGCGTGGGTTGTGCTCAACAGAGATAATGTTCTTCGTGTTGTACCCATTCTTGTTAAGCTCATCAATAATCGTCTGAATAACTTCTTTCGGAAGATGAGCGTCGCGACTCATAATCCAGACGTATTTTTCATTCGGAACACCAATCACTGTCCATTCATAGTCTGCTGCGAGCCCAATTACCAGGTAATCTAACTTAAGAGGCCAGAGGGGAGAAACCTTCCAATGGGCA
Source organism: Bacteriovoracaceae bacterium (assembly GCA_947440875.1). Classification (GTDB taxonomy): domain Bacteria; phylum Bdellovibrionota; class Bacteriovoracia; order Bacteriovoracales; family Bacteriovoracaceae; genus Peredibacter. The sequence continues at coordinate 1,471 of CANETG010000072.1, read as the reverse complement.
TTGGTTTTTGTATTATAAATCCAACCCTTCTGAGGAATACTTTTCACGGGACCGGTCAGAGAGCCCTTGTTGTAATCAAAACTGATATCGATCCGATTCGCCTTTGCGTTCCACTTGTACGACTCAACAGCATTGAAGACGTTTCTTTCAAGCGGAGTGAATCTTCCCGCAACCACAAACCAGTCTCCCATGAATCTTTCCATGTCGACGAAATCGACAGTTTTGTTGTACGCCAATGCGCTCTGAGAAAGAAGAAGACCAAGAGTCAAAAGAGAGAAGATTCTTTTCATAGTATTTACTCCGTGATGCTGATGTTAGTGAGAGATTCAATGACAATTTGCGGATTGGCCTGACCGGGATCGATCATGTTGTATGTTCCGCTCACTGTCACAGTGATCGCTTCATTGATAAATTTATTTCTGTAGTTTCTGATCGAAGAGGCATTTCTCTCCCAAGCTGCCTGAAAGAGAGCGCGCGCCGCTTTAAAAAGCGTAGGATCAGTGAAACTCAGAATTGTGTGGGGGAGAAGAACTCCGTTACCCATGTCCACGTCTATGGCGAAGACGGGAAACTTCACCATCGGGCTTTGTGGGAACATCAGAAGCTTGCCAGTGAGTTTGATCGGTTCACCATGACCAGTGACGACTGAGCGAAGAACACGAAACGAATCAGCTTGGGTTGGATCAAGATTAATGTGCACCGGACGACGTGGTCCGCGCTGAATGAGGTATTTGATCGCGATGATGTCTCCGCGGAAAAGGGACTTCGTTTGAGAAAGCCACTGCTCTTTAACGAACACTGGAATCACCATGTCTTTGTACTCAACCACAAGGACCTGGCCATCAGCATAGACTGCGTGAACTTTCCCAACGAGTTCACTCATATTGAGAACGGCATCGGGGAGAGCTTCGTAAGTATATTCCTGACTCGGAGTCGACTGTGGGCTTCTCTCCATGAGAGTGATGAGATCCGCTTTGAGATGCCTCTGCTCAGCCGGAATTTCTGTGTCAATCATTCCCTGAATCAGAACCACATCGTGCCTCCGCAGTGTGCGAATCATGTCGCGAGTTCCTTGGTCTGTTCCGAGAAGCGAAAGATGAACCGACTGGAAAAAATTATTCGGATTTCTGAAAGTTACCACGAACATCGAACTCACCGGAACGATGCCGTGAACTTCAAGAAGAACACCTTCTCCGCTGAGACAAGTGTTCAAACGCTCATAACTGATTTCGCTATTTTCATAAGCTTCTGCGCATTTGGTTGACGCAAAAAGTGAGAGAGATGTCAGGGCCAAAATAAGAGTAAGCAGGACCTGTTTAAAGTTCATGATATTATCCTGATGAGTAGTGGCGACACATTAATCGGAGAGTTTCTCAATGGCAAGATTGGCGGAGTTTGATAGAGGATTTTTGGAACCAATTGAGCTTGAAACCATGTAAATAATACCTTTCCTCTTTATCCCCCTTTCTAG
>CANETG010000071.1 GCA_947440875.1 Bacteriovoracaceae bacterium | reverse complement strand
TGGATCCTTTCAGAAATTTTGTATGCATAGTTTCCCGCCAAATTGATATTCATATCGGTGGAATCCCCCTGATCACTGGACGATAAAGACCCAAGAGCCGCTGAGGTCGTGCTCATCTCGATCATGTGCAAATTCTTGCCGAAGGCCGACGTCCCCAAAAAAAGTACGAAGAGAAGAAAGAAAATTTTCACTTTAAGCTTCAAAAAAAAAGGCTCCCTTCCGGGAGCCTCAGTGATATTTAAAAAATTTAAAATTTAAAAACGGTTCATCACTTCATTTCTTTCGAAGAAGTAAGCGATCTCTCTTTCTGCAGCAGTTGCTGAATCAGAACCGTGAACGGAGTTCTCGCCAACAGACTTAGCGTAGAGTTTACGGATTGTCCCTTCTGCAGCGTTGGCAGGATTTGTCGCTCCCATGAGCTCGCGGTTTTTAGCAACTGCGTTTTCGCCTTCGAGAACTATCAGCATAACAGGGCCAGAAGTCATGAAATTAACGAGCTCGCCGAAAAACGGACGCTCTTTGTGCTCGATATAGAAACCTTCCGCTTTCTCTTTCGAGAGGCGAGCGAATTTCGCACCAGAAATACGAAGACCGTTTTTTTCAAAAACAGCCATGATGTTCCCGATGTTGTTGTCGAGGGTAGAGTTAGGTTTTACGATAGAGAGTGTTTTTTCGATGGCCATGTTTTTTCTCCTTATAAGAAATCAAAAATTATTTTTTAAGTACTTCCGCAATTTTCTGTCCGAGCTCAGCCGGAGATCTCGCTATCGTCACTCCACATTCCTGAAGAATACGAAACTTCGCTTCCGCTGAATCGTCTGCACCAGAGATGATCGCACCTGCGTGCCCCATGCGTTTCCCTACTGGAGCCGCAGCACCCGCGATAAAACTCACTACAGGTTTTGTCATATGCTTTTTAATCCAACGAGCGGCTTCTGTCTCTGCCGTTCCACCGATTTCGCCGATCATGATGACAGCATCTGTATCAGCGTCTTTTTCAAACATCGCGAGGCAATCAATGAAGTTTGTTCCGTTCACCGGGTCTCCACCAATACCGACGCAAGTGGATTGACCGATTTCACGCTGAGTGAGCTGATAAACCGCTTCGTAAGTCAGAGTTCCTGAACGAGAGATAACCCCCACTCGTCCTGGCATATGAATGTGCCCTGGCATAATTCCAATCTTGCACTCACCCGGAGTAATGACACCTGGGCAGTTTGGACCAATCAAGCGGGACTTTGAACCTTGAAGAGCTGATTTCACACGAACCATATCCATCACGGGAATTCCTTCCGTGATCGCAATGATAAGTGGCATATCGGCATCGATACATTCGAGGATCGAATCAGCGGCAAAAGCTGGTGGGACGAAAATCATCGCTGCATTTGCTTTTGTTTCTTTCACAGCTTCGTAAACAGTGTTGAAGACAGGAATGCCTTCATGGATTGATCCGCCCTTACCAGGCGTCACACCACCAACCACGTTCGTTCCGTAGTCGCGTGATTGAAGAGTGTGAAATGTTCCCTGCTTACCGGTAAGACCGATAGTGATGAGACGAGTATTTCTGTTAATGAGAATCGCCATATTATTTTGCTCCCTTAGCTGCCGCGACTGCTTTTTGAGCAGCATCAGCGAGATCACCGGCCGGAGTAATTTTCAGACCTGATTCAGCGAGAATTTTCTTACCAAGAGCAACGTTAGTTCCTTCGAGGCGAACGACCAAAGGAACTTTTAATTGAAGTTCTTTAGCAGCATCAACAACACCGTTGGCGATGATGTCACACTTCATAATTCCACCGAAGATGTTCACGAGAATGGCCTTCACGTTTTTATCTTGAAGAATGATCGAGAAAGCTTTTTGAACTGTTTCTTTCGTCGCTCCGCCTCCCACGTCGAGGAAGTTCGCAGGAGTTCCGCCAGCAAGTTTTAAGATATCGAGAGTTGCCATCGCAAGTCCTGCACCATTGACGAGGCAGCCGATGTTTCCATCGAGTGAAATATAAGAGAGTCCAAACTTACTGGCTTCGAGTTCCTGAGCTGACTCTTCAGTCACATCTCTCATTGCTTCAATTTCCGGATGACGGAAAAGTGCATTGTCATCGAAGTTTAGTTTTCCATCGAGAGCGAGGATGTCTCCGCCCTTGGTGGTCACGAGTGGATTGATCTCGGCGATCGAGCAATCTTTCTCTACGTACATCTTGTAAAGACCCTCAAAGAAAGACTGAGCCTTCTTGAGAGTGTCTCCTTTGAGTCCGAGAGCATACCCAAGTTTACGGCCGAGTGCTGGTGTAAAACCGGTCGCTGGATCAATGTGTGCTTTAATAATTTTTTCAGGATGGTCGTGTGCCACTTTTTCGATTTCCATTCCGCCTTCGGTGGAAACCATCATCGCCACTTTTCCCACTGTTCGATCGAGAACGATACCACAGTAGTACTCATGATCGATGTCACAGCCTTCTTCGACGAGAACTTTCAGAACTATTTTCCCCTCTGGGCCAGTCTGATGAGTCACAAGTTGCATGCCGAGAATCGCTTTGGCGTGAGTCTCTACTTCTTCAAGAGAGCGCGCAAGTTTCACTCCGCCGCCTTTGCCTCGCCCACCGGCATGGATCTGGGCTTTCACAACCCAGATTTTTCCGCCTAATATCTTGGCGACTTCTACCGCTTGAGCGGGAGTATCAGCAACCCCGCCTTTCAACACAGCAATGTTAAACTGTCGCATCAGGTCTTTTGCCTGGTACTCATGAACGTTCATGAACTCTCCTTAGGGACTTAATTGGATATGGGACATTATAGGCATTTTGCGAACTCAGACAATGAAAAGGTCTTGAAAAACATGGTTTTAAAAAGGCAAGATAGAGAGGAGTAAAGTCGTCGCATCCGGTCAAAGAGAGAGAGATTATGAAAAAATATTCTGTTCTTCATCCAGCAGTCTTTAAGCTCGATGGCGGCGCCATGTTCGGAATCATTCCTAAGCCCTTGTGGTCCAAGGCAATTCCGGCAGATGATCAAAATAGAATTTTAATGAGTCTGCGTGTCATGCTCATTCAAACGGCCAACAAAAATATTCTGGTTGATACAGGAATCGGTGACTACCACGGCGATAAATTTGAAGATCGCTTTGGTGTGAAAGGCCAGAAAAATCCTCTCATCGAAACCTTACACAAAAATTTCGGCTTGGTGCCTGAAGATATCACGGATCTTATTGTGACTCACCTCCATTTCGATCATGTTGGTGGTTTGGGTTCTGGAGACCATGAAAAACACAATCTCATATTTCTCAATGCAAATATTCACCTTCATCGAAAACATTATGCCTACGCTCTCAAACCGACCGCTCGCGACGCCGGGTCATTTCATTCACAATATTTTCGCCCACTGATTGAGGCGGCAGAAAAAGACGGAAGGATTCATTGGGTCGATGGCGAGGAGGGCGAAGTGCTGCGAGATGGTGAAGACGTGATCAAATTCCGCTGCTCCCATGGACACACGCCGTGGCTTCTTCATCCGTTTGACGAGAAATTTATCTACATGGCAGATCTCGTGCCGACTAGTCACCACGTCTCAATTCCCTGGGTGATGGGTTACGATATTTCTCCCGGTAGAACGACAGAAGATAAAAAAGAATTTTATCAGTTCATCATTGATCATAACCTGACGATGGTTTTTGAACACGATCTGTATTTCTGGGGAGCCAAGGTAAAAGCCAAAGGTAAGGACGATTTTGAAATCGCAGAAAAATTTACTGCGATTTCGATCGATCCTCAGTCACACCAATCAGTAATGTATTAATCTTCGCTTTCAGCTGCTCAAAACTTTTTAAAACCTGAGGGCGAAGAGCTTTAATCTCTTTGTCGTTTGGTTTCTTCATGGTCTGGAGTGTCTCGATGAATTTCATACTTTCTAACCCCAAAGATTTGCTCGAAGCTCGCACCACTTCCTCGTAATCTTTCTCGAGGAGAAAGGGTCTAAGCTCCGAGTTCTGTAGCCCAGCAAAATACCCTTCATTATCAACGACAAATTCGGTCAGTGCTTGACCATATTTTTTGGTATACTGAGCAGTCATGACAATCAGTCTTGGTTTGAACTCGCGGCTACCTTTATCTAGGAAATCGAGGAAGTGCTGTTCGATCTGCATCGCAATTGCATGCAGCGTTTGAAATTTCATTTGAAGATCATCCCAAAATAATGCTTTCTGGTTTTGAGCTTGATTTTTAATCTCTTCTTTTTTCTTTAAAATTTGAGCGAGAACTTCCTGAAACTCTTCTGGTCCTCGAGAGTAAAGGACAACTCTTGTGGTCGCTGAGTAAGATTCCTCGGGGGGAGAAAAAAGATTTCTTAAACGAGGAGTCACTCCACCCCATTCACACCGGCTGGCTTTCACATCCATCTCATACATGCCTGGAATAATCTTCGCCCCTTTCCGAAACTCAAAAATATTGAGCTCGGCCACATGGTCAGATAACTTTCCGCGCGAAACCATTTCGACGTCTTCATCGGTCATCGTTAGTAATCGGTCTTTGACGGAGCGAAAGACAGCTTCGACATCACAGCTCTGAAATCCCGTCGTTACGAGCCAAAGATGAGCGAGATCTGTGGAAGCAAATTCCCGAAAAAAGATTTTCTTATCGAATCCTTCAAACTTAAGCTCGGTCTGAATTTTTTTATGCATCTCAAGAGTCATTTTAGGATAGCGACGGATTTCGAAAACTTCCTTATCTTTCATCCACTGAAAAAATCCAAAAATAAAAATAAGAATCACAAATACGCCTACGATCACAGGAATGGGAAAGCTTTTACGTGATTTTGCTTGTCTCTCGTATTCATCCAGAAGGTCAATTTCAGGCATTTCATGATCGCCCTCTTCATTTGTCGTCGGTAAAGGCGGAAGAGGGGGTGGAACATCTTCATCGGAGGGTTCTGAAATGTTTGAGAGAATGTCCATCAATGAGATGGCTATAGGAAGACCCTCTCTCCAGACTTGCACCGAGGGAGGAAGCTTTCTGTCTACAAGTCGCTTTTCTAGAACCTCGAGCGAATAAGGCCCTTCATGTCCAGTCGGGAGCATGATAAACCATAGAGGAGTTTTTTTATCGGTCCAGTTGCTGTCGTTTAACAATTTTTATTTCACTTATTAGGGATAGGATAATCTTATGACGAAGCCCCTCAACACTCAATCTGAAAAGCGACAGCTCGAATCTCTCAGCTCTCGCTTCGGCGTCACACAAGGGAGTGAAGTCATCTTTATGAAGAGCTCAAGTGACGTGGGAGTGATCCGTAATGGTGGCAGGAACGGGGCAAGACTAGCACCCCAGTCGCTTCTGTCATTTTTTCGGAAACTCGCTGTCGATCAAACTTCTCCAGCGCTTTCATTTCAAGAAGTAGAAGTCTCGTCTCAAGACGAGGAGTTATCCGATTTTAAATCAGCACAAGAGAAAGAATCTCTTAGGATCCAAACCATTATCAAAAATCATCCCAGCGCGAGGATGATTCACATCGGCGGTGGACACGATCACATCTACCCCCTTCTCAAAAGTTTTTCGCACGAAAAGAAAATGATCGTTCTAAACCTCGATGCTCATGCTGACACCCGAACCGACACTGAGCACAATTCCGGAACTCCATTCAGGCAATTCGCTCAAGAATACAACGGCGAGTTTCATCTTTTTCAAATGGGCCTTCACGCATTTGCCAATTCAGAAAGTACGCTTTCACCATTACCCCGTGGAAAGATGCACGTTCTCTGGAGAAAAGACATGCTGGACCAGGGCCGTTGGGAAAAATTTTTTCAAGAGATGAGAGCGTTGATTGATGGAGATGCGGTTGTCATTTTCTCCCTCGATGCCGACGCACTCTCGGGGGAGCTCGTTCCAGGAGTGAGTGCCGTCAATGGCATGGGACTGAAAACGGATGAACTCTTAAGAGCGTGGGAAATGTATCGTGAACTTCCTCTCAAACATCAACCCATCATGGGCATTTATGAACTCAATCCGGTTCATGACACAGTCTCAGGCATGAGCATGCGATTCATTTCGAATTTTATTTATATTTCACTACGAGATTAACAGACATCGCCAACTTCGGTTTCTTTCGTGGGAATAAAAAAAGCCCGTATTCCTACGGGCTTTTTTTCGAGAGACTTTGAAGAAGCTAAAAAAATCCTTTCTTTAACTCCGACACACACACAAATATATACTGAGCAAATTCTGTGCCATTTTGCTCTGATACGCAAATATTTTTTTCATGTATTATTTCAATGACAAAACGCTTCGCGCATTCATGCCGCATGTCAGCTCTCCAACACTTCAAGAGAAAATACGTCATGCCGTTGACGCTAAATCCTAGAAGGCCAAAATCATCGACTTCATTTCTAAGCATCTTAATCAGATAAAAATCTTCAAAATTCGTCTCAAAGTCTGCATAATGACGAGGAATTCAATCACGGTTTTTTTTCAAATACTTCAAAGGAGTACTCATGTTCTCTCGCGTGCTTACCACGTCACTCGTGGCACTTTTCCTCGTTGTAGGTTGTTCTTCCAATAAACCAAAAAATTCTCAGGATGGCGGCGCTGCTGTCGGTGCTGATGGCAATAATGCTGGTCTTTCACTCGAACTCAACGGTTCTTCCGATGTCGGAAATGCTGGTGGACTCAAGACTGTTTACTTCGGATTTGATTCTTCTACGATCGAAGGCGATACAAAAGAATCGATCCAAGCGAATGCTGATTTCCTTAAGAAAATGGCGTCGGTTGATGTTCAAGTGGAAGGTCATTGCGATGAGCGCGGTGGACGTCAATACAATCTCGCTCTCGGCGAGCGTCGTGCAAAAGCTGTCCGCGATCAACTGGTAGCTCTTGGAGTTCCAGCGAAAAGAATCTCAGTTATCTCTTACGGTTCAGAGCGTCCAGCTGCTGAAGGTTCTGATGAATCTTCATGGGGTAAAAATCGTCGCGCAAATTTTGTTATTACTGCGAAGTAATCGGATTTCGTGAAAGCATTCTCACGTTTCATTATGCTTATTCTTCTTGGGTCGTGTGGTTTAACCACCACACGACCTAAAGTCGAAATGAGTCTTGCTGGAGCAGCATTTCTCGCAGCTAAAGAAGCTGGTGCTGATGTGAGTGCTTCCAATCTCTATCGCCAAGCCGAAGACTATTTTCTCAAAGCGAAGTCCGCTTACCGGCGAAAATACTTCAACAAAGCTCAGGAATACGCCCTGCTTTCAAAAAAATTCTCTGAACAAGCGGAATACGCCGCCGTCCGAAAAAAAGCTCTCGAAGGGAACGCAGAATAATAGTAAGCTGATCTCATATCGAGGTGCCTTGCTATGACTAAATTACTTTCTATTTTCTTTCTCCTGATTCTTTCAACTGCATGTATTAAAACTGCCGATCAAGTCAATCGCGAGAAGCGCTTCGAGGCGATGACTGAGAACATGAAAGATTCTCAAGGTCTTCTCGCAGATGTTGTGAATCAAATGAAAGATATGCAGTCTCAACTCGATAAAATGAACGGTCGAATCGAAGAGATGGAATATAAAAATAAGCAGCTTGATCCTCAGGCGATTAGCAAGATGAACGAAAATCTGACTCTCCTTCAAACTCAACAGCAAACGGATTCCGAACAACTCACAAAAATTCAGGCCGACCTCAAAGAGCAGAGAGCGTTTCTTGAGAAAGTAACGGCAAGCCTTTCGTCCATGGGGTCCGGGAATGATAAGCCGCGCGCCTCTTCGAAAAAAAAAAACGCTAAAGCGGAACTCAGTGATGCTCTCGAATTAGTCAAAGCAGGCAAGTACAACGAGGCTAAACCCGAACTAGAATCGCTGATTGGTGCCGAGGGACTTTCTAGCAGTGACAATAATAAAATCATGCACAGGCTCGGCCAGATCAATTACTATACAAAAAATTACGATCAAGCATTGGTCTACTTCAGTAAGGTCTACACGAAGTATCCGAAAGCAAGTATTGCGCCGAGTTCTCTTCTTTATATCGCACGGTCGCTCAAGAAATTAGGCAAGAAAGACGAAGCCAAAGAAGCTTTCACCCGCGTAGCTGAAGACTATCCTGGATCTAAAGAATCAGCCGAGGCGAAGAAGGAAATCTGAAAAAAAGAATAATCCTTGGGATTGAAACGAGCTGCGATGACACCTCACTCTGCCTCATGGATGCGAGCGGGGAAACGCCGCAGATTCTTTCGCTCAATAGTTTCTCACAAGATTTTATCCTCGCAAAATGGGGCGGTGTCGTTCCTGAACTCGCTGCTCGCTCTCATGTGAAGGCGATTCCTCCCCTGCTTAAAGTTTGTTTCGATGAAGCTGGTCTTGGCCCCGATGATGTCACAGAGGTCGCCGTCACGACTCATCCTGGACTTGTGGGCTCACTTCTGACGGGCATAAATCTCGCCAAAACTTTCGCGCTGATGAAAAATCTTCCCATCATTCCGGTGAACCATTTATTTGCTCACCTCGAAGCAATCCATTTAACCGAGAAAGTGTCCTATCCCTACTTAGGGCTTCTGGTCAGTGGCGGACATTCCGCCTTCATGTGGGTCAAATCTCCGACAGAAATGGAAGTGCTCGGATCAACTCTCGATGATGCTGCCGGAGAGGCCTTTGATAAAGGCGGAAAACTCATGGGCGTAGGATATCCGGCCGGCAAAATTATCGATGATCTTGCTAAAAACGGTGACCGAAAAAAGTTTGAGTTTCCCATTTCTTATATGCGCGATCGCCCGGGGAAAATGAGTTTCTCAGGTCTTAAGACTTCCCTGCGCGTTCGTTTAGAGAAAATGACGGAAGAAGAAATTACAACTGAACTCCCCCACTTGTGTGCCTCTTATCAGGAAACAATTGTTGAGACGCTTAAAATTAAGTGCGAAGAAGTGATAACTAAAATTCTTCAGCAGGATCTCAGGAAGTTTGAAACTCCGATCGTCATCGGCGGTGGAGTCGCCTGCAATTCACGATTACGGGAGGTGATGAAAGCTCGCTTCAAAAATGTTCATATCGTGAAACCAACTTACTGCACCGACAACGCGGCGATGATCGCTCACTACGCGTCTCTGGTCCCAGAAAATAGAGTCTCTTTCCCTGGGTGCCTGTTGCTCGATGCTCAGTCAAAATTTGTGGAGAAGAAATGAGTCGTTTTCCACAGGCAAATAAGAGTTTCGGCCAGCATTTTCTTTCTTCACCATCGGTCATCACAAAAATCACCACTCCTCTTCCGCCCAATATCGATGCCATCGTTGAAGTGGGACCAGGCCCAGCCGTTCTCACTCCTCATTTGGCAAAGTATGGAGTTCCCGTTCATGTCTTAGAGATGGATCAACGTTTCGTGGAACTCCTCACCCCTGTGGTCGGCGAAAAAAACGTTCACATGGGAGACGCGCTGGAATTTAATTGGAAACAATTTCTCGGTGAGAATAAATATCGTTCAATTTGGCTTGTGAGTAATCTTCCCTACAATGTCAGCGTTCCACTCACTCTTTCATTCCTCCGGATCCCGGAGATCACTCACATGACTTTGATGTACCAAAAAGAAGTGGCAGAAAAGATTTTCACTCGCGAACAAAAGAACTCCATGGGGTCTTTGCTCGCCCTTTGTTCGTCCCAATTTCATGTGAATCATGTCGTCCATGCGCCCCCAGGTGCCTTTGTTCCTCCACCGAAAGTCGACTCGCAAGTTTTAGGATTTAAGCGAAGAGAGACTCCACTTGTTGCGCTTTTAGAAATTGATCGCTATGAAAAATTTTTAAGATTAGTCTTTGCTCAGAGAAGAAAACAGCTCGGTGGAATTCTCCGTTCGGAGTGGGGAGAAAAAACGGAAGAGTATTTTCGAGAAGCAGAAATTCCGATGATGATAAGAGCTGAAGCACTCACGATGGGGCAGGTACTGAAACTTTATTCAGTAATAAGACTCATTCTTTAATCGAGCGAGGCCGGACCGTTGAGCCGTCTTGTCGCAATGGAAAGGGAAACTTGAGCATTGGGTTTCTTATAGCGAAGTGTCCATTCACTGAACGTCTTTAGTTCGAAAAGATTATCTGTCCTCAAATCGCATCACATGGGCTAATGTCGGATTCTATGGGCGTGAAAATCATTTGCAAGAACAGCCGGGCCGGTTACGACTACTTTCTAGAAGATAAGTACGAATGCGGCGTCGTCCTAGTGGGAACCGAAGTGAAGTCCCTAAGGAACGGCAAAGGTATTATTAACGAAGCCTTTGTCACAATAGATAGAGGCGAGGCTTGGCTTCAGAATGCCACTATCCCCCATTATGAATTCGGGAACATAAATAACCATCCCGAGACCCGGAAACGGAAACTGCTCCTTAATCGTGAAGAAATCAATCAGATAGAAAAGAAAATGGCGGTTAAGGGATGGACCCTCATTCCTCTAGCGATTTACTTTAAAGATTCATTAGTTAAGTGTGAAATAGCCCTGGCCAAGGGGAAAAAGCTCTATGATAAGCGTGATGATGCTGCTAAAAAGGACGTAGAGCGTAAAATTAGACAAGGTCAGTACGAGTAATGGAAACGAACTTTGAGCACATCCGCCAAATTACTCCTCTCAATCAGACGAGGACTTTCTCGCATGAAGAGGCGCTTGAGCTTATTCCCCTTCTTCAGCACATATCAGCCAAAACCAAACGCGAACTAAACGTCCTCAATTCCCAGCTCTCGTTTCTCAAGACGAATTCTGAGAAGGCACAGCAGATCCAAGAGAAAGTGAACCACACTCTCCAGAAATGGTCTGATCACGTCCGCCGTCTCGGGGCCATTCCCGTTTCTCTGTGCAAAGTCCGCATTCCAGGCGAAGAATCGCAGTATCTTTGGGAATACCCTGAGAACCGCCTTTTCATGCACTAGTCCCTATAACAATTACTCCCCCCGCAGACGAATGATTTGATCCATTCTATGACTCCTTAAAAAACAGGAGTCATCATGAAAACATTCATCGCCGTATCATTTCTTATCTCCTCTCTGTCTGCCTCCGCTTGGCAAGAG
>CANETG010000070.1 GCA_947440875.1 Bacteriovoracaceae bacterium | reverse complement strand
GTTCGCTGGTTACGCTGCGAAGTTTACGGTGTTTCTTGCTCTCGTCCTTGGACTTTTCTACGGTGTTGTTCAAGTTCTCAAGAAAGGTGTTTTCAATAAAGGGAAACTTGGTTTCCTTAATAATGGAAAAATGATCGAGGTGATCTCTACGACTTACGTTGCTCCTAAAAAATCCCTCATGATCGTCAAAGCTCACAAGCAACTATTTCTTGTGGCAAATTCTGAAACAGGTCTTCAGTTCCTGGCAGAAATGAAAGACACGACAGGCATTATTAAAGAGGGCGAGAAATCTATCACTGGAACTAATTTCGATCTCAATATGTTGAATGCCGAAGCAAATGACGAAACTTCAACGATCACTTTGAAAGAGAACATCATGGAGTCTACTCCTGTGAAAGAAGAAACCGCTCTCTCAAGAATTGCGAAAGCAACCGACGTTGTGAAATTTTCGGAAGAACTAAAGAAGAAGGCACGCAAACTTAAACCCATCGAGTTTAACTAATTAAAAGGCTCGGCATGACCGGTTGTTTTAAGTTCATCATTGCCCTGCTTTCGCTTTCCCTGACTGGAACAGCACTTGCACAAACGACTAATCTCCCCGGAGTCGCTGTGAACTTTGGACAGGGGACTAACCTCGTTGATACGATTGAGGTTCTTCTTCTTTTCACCATTCTCACTCTGGCACCGGCGATCATTATTCTCTGTACGTCATTCACACGAATAGTTGTGGTTCTTTCATTCATGAGGCAAGCCCTCGGTACGCAGAACATGCCACCGAACCAGCTCCTCATCGGATTTGCTATGTTTCTCTCAGTCTTCGTGATGATGCCAACAGGAAAATCAATTTACGAAAATACGATCAAGCCGTACCAAGCAAAACAAATTGATGGTGTTGTTGCTCTCCAAGGTCTCGAGCGAGATCTTCGAAGCTTTATGGAAAAACATGTTCGTAAAGGTGACATTGGTCTTTTCTACGACGTGACAGGTGAGGCAGCTCCCTCGGACATTAAAGCTGTTCCCACGCATTATCTTATTCCAGCCTTTATTATTTCCGAGCTCAAGACTGCTTTTCAAATCGGGTTTCTCCTCTACATTCCTTTCATCGTCCTCGATATGGTGGTTGCTTCGATCCTGATGGCAATGGGGATGATGATGCTTCCGCCGATGCTTGTTTCAATGCCTTTTAAATTATTGCTTTTCGTCCTCGTGGATGGGTGGCAACTTGTGACGGGCGCGATCCTTCGCTCGTTTAATACATAGGAGTGATGAATGGAAAATGAATTTGCCATCGAAGTGGTAAACCAGGCCATCAAAGTCACTCTGATGCTTTCTGCTCCGATGCTCATCGGTGCTTTGGTCGTGGGTATTCTCGTGTCTATTTTCCAGGCCGTCACTCAGATCAATGAACAAACACTTTCTTTCATTCCCAAGATTTTAGTCATCATCGCGGCCCTGGTTATTTTTAGTCCATGGATGATGGAAACGATGGTGAGTTATACGCACGACTTATTCACATCCATCCCGGAACTCGTCCGTCGATGAATCTTACTCTTAGCGACCAATTCACCTATCTAGCCTTCTGGATGTCCTTTGCCCGTTGGACAGCAGTTCTTATGCAGATTCCGATTTTTGATAATACCTCCGTTCCGGGGATTGTAAAAATTCTCACATGCTTTCTCATTTCCTATGCTTTTTTTCCCTCAGTTGAGGGCACGCTTGTTGCAGAAGTAAGACTCGTGGGAGCAGATAATATCTGGATACTCATGATGTTTCATACAACAGCGGGGTTAATCATTGGATTTTTGGTCAAGTGTATTATGAGTTTATTCATTGCTACCGGTAGCATTCTGACCCAGCAGATTGGTTTTGCCAGTGTCAGTTATTTTGACCCTACCCAGGGTCAGCAAGTCGGACCTTTTGAACGTTTGATTGAGTGGACGATGATTATTCTCATTCTCACCTCTGGAGCACTTGTTCCTATGTTCAAGGGGGTCTTTCAGTCGTTTTTTACTGTCAATTTCTCAAATGCGGACAAACTCCTGAATTCGCCGGAGTATTTCGTGTTATTCTTTAAGTCAGCATTCAGTGCTTCTATCCTTCTGGCTGGGCCACTGATTTTTGCAAACTTACTCATGAATCTTGTTTTCGGAATCGTTGCAAGAACAGTTCCTCAGTTGAATGTTCTCATGGTGAGTTTCGTTGTGAACATCGGACTGGGACTTCTTCTCTTCTTAGGAATAGCGGAGGAATTTTTCCAGGTGAGTTTTGATTTGTATGTAGAAAAACTTGGTGAATGGTTTCAGTTCATCACAAGTACTTAACCGTAATCGGGGCATAGGATGGCCGACGAAAACGACAACGATGCAGAAAAGACGGAAGAGCCGTCCCAGTACCGCATAGACGAGGCCCGCAAGAAGGGTGATGTCGCTCAATCAAAAGAACTCTCTTCCATTTTGCTCCTCTCAGGATCACTCCTCACTCTTGTTCTCTGTGGAATGTTCGTCTACGAAGTCTTCACGGAATATATCGAATACATTTACAAGATCGACTGGAGACTCGCTTACGAGAAAGAAAAATTCACAGAAATTTTTCGTCAGACGGCCTGGGCCCTGGTTAAGTGTGTCGCTCCTACTTTCGGTGCTTCTCTTTGCCTTGGCATTTTTTCTCAGTTCATCCAAGTAGGTTTTCTTTACTCACCAGAAATTCTCACTGCTGACATCAACAGACTTGATCCGATCAAGGGCTTCGGAAAACTTTTCTCAAAGAAAGCTATCGTTGAAGCCGTGAAGGGTATTTTCAAGTTCACTGTGGTGATCGTCATCACTTACAATGTGATGAGAGATAACATAGGATCATTCCTCGGTTTTCTTCATTCGGATGCCGCTCAGTCTCTGATGTTTGGTAAATACCTGATGGTAAAACTTGGATTTTCAGTCCTCCTTGGACTCGGAGTGATTGCACTCGCAGATTTCGCCTGGGAGAAGTGGTCGTATCACAAGAAAATGATGATGACCAAACAGGAAGCCAAGGAAGAGGCGAAGGAAAAAGACGGGAATCCGGAAGTGAAGAATAAAATCCGCCAGATTCAGCGCCAGATGGCGACGAAGCGGATGATGAATGATGTGAAAAAAGCTGACGTTATCGTCACCAATCCGACTCATATTAGTGTAGCATTGAAGTACGACGGTGATGGGATGGTTGCTCCTGCCTTAGTGGCAAAAGGTGCCGATCATCTGGCCCTTCGCATTCGTGAGATTGCGAAGGAAAATGATATACCCATCGTCGAGAACATCATGCTGGCACGGACTCTTTACAAGACAGTGAAGGTTGGCCACGGTGTTCCGAGGAATTTGTATAAAGCGGTCGCTGAGATTCTTGCGTTTGTTTATAAACTTCGCAAGAAAAAGAAAGCGCTTAAATAATAAAAGCTCAGGATGAGCGGAGTTATCCATGGATAAGTTTTTTGGAAAGCTAAAAGTCTTTTCACAAAATTCGGATTTAGCAATTGCACTCGGACTCATGCTGATTCTCGGCGTGATGGTTGTTCCACTTCCACCGTTGATTCTCGACCTCTTCCTCGCGCTATCGATTGCGATCTCGATTGCGATTCTTTTAATGTCCGTCTACGCTAAGAAGCCTTTAGATTTCTCGACTTTTCCATCGATTCTCCTCGTAACGACACTTCTTCGATTATCGCTCAACGTGGCATCAACGAGAAATATTCTTCTCCACGGAGCAACTGACGGAACGGCCGCCGCAGGACATATCATCGAAGCCTTCGGGGAATTCGTAGTGGGTGGTAACTACGCCGTTGGTATCATCATCTTCATGATTCTCGTCGTAATCAACTTTATCGTTATCACAAAAGGTGCCGGTCGCGTCGCTGAAGTCAGTGCACGATTCACTCTCGATGCAATGCCCGGTAAACAGATGGCGATTGATGCCGATTTAAACGCCGGCCTCATTAATGAAACCGAGGCGAAAAGAAGACGTTCGGAAGTCGCACAGGAAGCAGACTTTTACGGATCGATGGACGGTGCTTCGAAGTTCGTTCGCGGAGATGCCATCGCCGGTATCCTGATTACTTTCATTAACATCATCGGTGGGATCATCGTGGGTGTTGCTCAGAATGATATGACCTTCGCGGATGCAGCGAGAATCTTTACCCTCCTCACAGTAGGGGATGGACTCATCGCTCAGATTCCGGCACTTATTATTTCGACGGCAGCTGGTCTCATCACAACACGTAACTCAAACTCTAATGCCCTCGGAGCTCAGGTCGGTTCAGAATTCGCCGCTCATCCGAAGGCTTTTTACATCACTGCTGCGGCGATCGCGCTCTTCGGATTAATTCCGGGATTTCCTGTCCTCCCTTTCTTTATTGTCGGCGGTCTTATTGGTTTTGCCGGATTTAAGATCGAGCAAGGTAAAGAGCAGGTGAAAGTGGCAGAGGCCAAATCAGCGGTCCAGGAAACAAAGTCAAAAACAGAAACACTCGAATCATTTCTTCCGGTCGAACTCGTACAACTCGAAGTCGGATACGGAATCGTATCGATCGTCGATGCCGAACAGAATGGAGATCTTCTCGAGCGTATTTCTCATATCAGAAAGCAGTTTGCACTTGATTGGGGAGTTATCCTGCCCTCGGTTCGTATCAAGGATAATCTTGAGCTCAAGCCCGGTGGGTATTCGATCAAGTTAAAGGGTGTTGAGATCGCCAAAGGGGAACTTCAGCCAGATCATCTCATGGCGATGGACCCAGGAACTGTTATCGAACAGATGGAAGGGGCTCCCACAAAAGAACCTGTCTTCGGTCTCCCGGCAATCTGGATTACGGATGATAGAAAAGATGAAGCCCAGTACAATGGCTATACTGTCGTTGATCTTTCGACTATCGTTGCGACTCACTTAACTGAAGTCTTGAAGCAGAATCTTTCAGAACTTTTCGGTCGTCAGGAACTGGTAAAAATTCTTGATACATTTAAAGAAGAAAATCCGAAGATTGTCTCAGATCTCATTCCTGAAATCATGTCACTCGGGGTTGTTCTCAAAGTTCTTCAGAACCTTCTCCGTGAAGGCGTCTCCGTTCGCGATCTTCGGACAATCCTTGAAACTCTTGCTGAGTTCGGGCCGTCTTCCAAAGATCCAGAAAATCTCACTGAATATGCACGCCAATCTCTTTACCGAACGATCACTGAAAGAATCAAGGGCTCGCAAGGCGATGTTCCGCTGTTCACTCTTGATCGAGCACTCGAAGAGGCCGTGGCTCGCTCTATCATTAGTACTGATCATGGATCGCAGCTCAATCTAGATCCGAAAATGACTCAGACGATTCTTGCATCTCTGAATGAAAAGATTGAAGAAGCGACTTCTCAAGGGGAGAAAATGGTCATTCTTTGTTCTCCGGTTATCCGCCGTCACTTCAAGAAGCTGACCGAAAAATTCATTCCCAACATGATAGTCGTAAGCCATAATGAACTGAGTCCAGATATTAATATCCGATCTCTCGGTACCGTGAGGTTGTAAAGAATGTTCGTTAAGAAGTTCGAAGCTGACACCTTAGAAGAAGCGCTCAAAGCGGTTAAAGTCGAGCTCGGGCCCGATGCGATTATTCTTAAAACTATTACTAATAATGGCCTGAAGGGTGCTTTCAAAAAAAAGCGCATTGAAATTACTGCTGCAATCTCTGAGCGGAGTTTTGAGAAAAAGGCGAAGGTGGATAGAGTGCTTAACGATGATCAGAAAGAGGCGCTTTATCAGCAGCCTGCTAAAAATGTTTCAAAGACAATTCAAAATTATAACAATTCACCATCGACGAGTGGCAGCGGCTACGGAAATCTTGGTTTGAACAAAGTCGTGAATACTCTTGCTCAGGGTGGTGAAAGACTTTCAGACGTCACGTCTAAAACAAGTAAGCTCCTAAAAAATAGCCTCGATGATTTCCTTGGCGAGGAAGATCCAGATTTTATGACGGACTCTGCTGAAGAGAGAACGTCTCGTCCAGCATCCGTTCGCCAGCCAGCTCAGCCAAAGCAACCCTCGGCTCAGTCTCAAGTCGATTCTCAACGTGGGAGATACGCTGAGCCACCGATCAATAACCAAAAAGTCGAAGAAGCAAATCGAATTGCCACGGAACTATCATCATCTGTCAGCCGCGAGGCTTATAATGAACTCCGCCAAATCATGGCGACTCAGCAAAATAAAATTCAGCTTCTCGAGCAGAAAATTCACGAATTTTCTCAGAACTATCAGTTCAATCAGAAACACCTGAATGAATCGAAAGGAATCTTCCAATTACGGACCACTCTCAAAACGCTTGATGTCGATGAGGCTCATATTCTGGAGCTCATTAAGAAAGCTCAATACGAACTCTCAAAAGAAGATCTCGAAGATACAGACATCGTTTTTGAGTTTGCGCTGAAAGAAATGGCAAGTTCAATCAATACTTCTATTCCACTTTTTGCCCGCGTTGAAAACGGTGAACCAGTTATTACCGTACTCGTTTCAGAAGCGGCTTCGGGCCAGTCGACAATGGGAATGAAAATCGCCATCTTGAAAAAAGATGTCGTTTTCCTCCAGTATTCTCAGGATGCTCAGAATAATGGAACAACTGACTTCGCTGCTCAGGTCTTCGGAATCAGAGTCGAGAAGGTGCAGAATTATCCTGAACTCGTAGGACTCACCAGAAAAGCTGTAGAAGCCGGCAAATCTGTCCTCATCGATGTCCGCTTGAATGGGAAACACTCTGACGAAACTAAAAAATTTGTTGAGACCTTAAAGCGTGGTTTCCACCACGTAGAAGTCCTTACCACTCTCTCTGCTATTCACTCCGAACTTTACAACAGGAAAATAATTGCTCGTTATAAGGATATTGTAGACGGTGTTATCATTTCTCATGTCGATCTCTGTATGAATTTTGGAGCACTCTTCAACGTTCACAAAGGGCATAACAAGCTGCCACTGAAATTCTTTGGAACAGGTCCGGTCGTTCCCGATGATATTGAAGGTGCAACTGCCGAGAGATTGATGAGTGGTCTTTTCCAGTTCTAAAGTTTTCCGCCCCAGATTCAGAACCCCGACAGGATGTCAGGGTTGTGCGCCTACAGGAGTTCTATGCACAAAACCAGCGAATGGTTGCAGACGTTTTCTACCGAAAAACCTTCTAAATCTCATTCTTTTGATTCATTCAGACCGTGCGTGAAAATTTCCGTCACGGGCGGCAAGGGCGGAGTCGGGAAGACCTCTATCGCTCTCAAAACGGCGAAAGAACTTGCCACTGCTGGTCACCGCACGCTTCTCATCGATTGTGATTCGAATCTTTCAAATACCGCCATTAAGCTTGGTCATCCAATGGACAATAAGTTTGAAAAACTTTTGTCTTCAGAGCTGACTTTTGAAGAGTGCCTCATCCTTGACGGTAAATTTCATCTTCTTCCAGCGTGCAACGGTTCGATTGAAGTTTTCGAATCAAAACTCCATTTCGACGAAGTCATCACCGACATCATTCAGACTCACCAGCATGAGTATGATTTTATCATTCTCGATTGCCCGGCGGGGCTCTCGACAGCAGCTCTCACACTCAATGCTTTCTGCGATCACCGCTTCGTCGTAGTCACACCTGATAAATCTTCCATCACAGATTCATACTCACTCATCAAAATGCTTTCGAATCGCTTCAACGTTATTGAAAACCACCTCATCGTGAACATGTTCCAGCACGATAAGCAGTACCAGAAAGTCGTCATGACCCTGACAGAAACAATCGAGAACTACATCGGTGTGCGCACTGTTGTCCTCGGTGGTATCCCGAAACTGGATATTTCTGCCGAGGGATTTGATACTTTTTTCCTCTCTGAAGGAAAAAATGAGTTCCATAAAAACTTCGTTAAACTTTTACATGGGTTCACCGAAAAAGTAGGTGAGCCACTGATCCGCACTTCGAGCGCTGGTCATTTGGCCTTTGAACACGACGTTCAATAAACGGCAAAAGCAGGAGAGCTACCAAATGTCATCACTCACGGCCAAACTGAAAAACCTCAAAGACTACCGCTCTACTGTTGATCCTAAAGTGAAGGATGAAATCATTCTTGAATACGCTCCCTTCGTGCGCTACATCGCTCAGAAGATCGCGAGCCGTCTACCACCGAACATCGAGCTGGATGACATGATCTCTTGTGGTGTCATCGGTCTCATGGACGCCATCGAGAAATTCGATCCGACTCGTGATAATAAATTCAAAACTTACGCTGAATTCCGGATCCGCGGAGCTATCCTCGATGAACTTCGTTCACAGGACTGGGTTCCTCGTTCAGTTCGTGAAAAAGCGAAGATCGTTGAGAAGGCATACGCCAAGCTCGAGAAAGATCTCGGTCGTCCGGCGACTGACGATGAGATGTGCGAGCACCTCGCTTGCTCGATGGAAGAATTCCACGAACTGATCAATAAATCGAAATCCGTTTCTCTGCTCAACATTGAAGACGCAGCGGCCATGAGTAAAGGCGACAAGAAGCTCATGGTTTCTCTGATGGAAACATCTCGCGGAGCAAACCCGGCCACTGCCGTTGGTTACAAACGCGCGCAGGAAATTATCAAGGACGGGATTAAGTCTCTTCCGGAAAAACAGCGCCTGGTTCTTTCTCTCTACTACTTCGAAGATCTTAACCTGAAAGAAATTGGCTCAGTTCTTGATGTCACTGAGTCGCGTGTCTCTCAGCTACACACTCAAGCCATCCTTAAACTAAAAGCAAAACTTCGCAATCAATTCGAATCGCACGAAGATCTGGCGAGCTAAGAAAAACTTAAAAGATCACTCAACAAAAAGCCCGAGCCCCAAGCTCGGGCTTTTTATTTTTATTTAGAACTTTCCAATCCGTGTCATTTTGTCTGAGAATTTAAGTAGCTAAATTTACTTAATAACCGAAAGTCGAGCAGGTGATTCTATGGACTGGAAAAAAACCTTCGTTAAAGGATCATGGCTCATCCATGGAGCGTTTCTTCTCGCCATTCTTTCAACCTTAGGGACAGCAATCTTTGCTCTCAGTCTTTCTCATTATCAGTCCACTGAGCAAGAAAGAAATCTCAAAGTAAAAGAGCTCATTACTTTTTTTCAAGGTGATGACTCTTTTGAGAAAATTGCGAAATACCTTTCCTGGGCGCAATCAGAAAAAGCTTTTGAGAAAGTAAAAGAAGTCTCCGCACGCATGGCGGAAACGGAAGCAATTCTTGAAGTAAAACCAAATTCCGAACTTCAGAAATCAATTCGTATTTTTAATACCCTTATTACGAAAGGGTCTGAAATGTCTGATCCTTCGGACGCGTTGAAAGTGATGACAACTAAGATCGATACTCTCGCAGCTGTGGCTCGCACGAATGGATTCAAAAGAATCTCTGCGATCACAGACAGAATGCAGAAGCGTATATCTAATCTGAATTCAAAAAATGTAGCTGGCTCCGTTCAGGTCAGTTATCTTCGCTCTGATCTAAGGGCCCTCACGGTCTTAGTGAATAACTCCGCTCTCTCGGAAGGGGAAAAGAAAGGACTTCTCTCTCGTTTTGAATCCATCGATAACGAACTCACACTTCTTTCAAGCCTTTCATCTTCCGCTCGGAATATGAAAGCGGAAATTACCGCTGGTTCGCTTGCCATGGCGGCTTGGGTGACTGAGCTTGAGAAAAAAGCCACGAATCTTTCTTCGGTTCCAGTGCAGAAACAAAAGTACCTTATCATTTTTCTCTTTGCGATCGTTGGGTTCCTCATGACAACCTGGATGGGAATTCTTTATCTCTTTCGCTGGCAAAAAATTACCATCGGTCAGCAAGTTGAAGCCGAAGTAAAAAGTGTGATCGAAAAAGGTATCATCGCTGATCAACGATTCATGGTTGATCACTACTCTGATGCGACAAGAGAAGACATCATCCGTCTCCTCGATGAATTGAAAGTAAAACTCAACCTTGGATCGATGCTCCACGAGGGGCTGCCGTTTGGTGGTTGCATGCTCGACAACCAGTTCAAAGTCACCTGGTTTAATCATCTCTTCCTCGAGCAGTTCTATCTCTCTCCGGAAGAAGTAAGATCGGAGTCTTTCCATTGGGATTATCTTCGCGATTATCTCAATCTCGATGCTGATCCAGTGTACGAAGCTCTCGTCAATAAAGTGGCCGGAATTTATCCCGTGAAAATCAAGCAAGATGAACTCGCTCCTGCTCAGCCTTTTGAAATGTACGTGACTCCTATATCCATCAACCGTGAAGATCGAGTTATGGTTTTCTTCTACCCACTAGTTTCAGTTAAAGATGCTATTCACGAACAAGTAAATCTTTCTCGTGAAGTGGTGAGACGGTTCGCAGATCTTTGGAATTCAGACTCCCTTGACGAAGATGAATTGGCACTCCTCGAAAAAGACTTCATTGCAAATAATCTCGAAGATGCTTTTTCTGATCTGAGAGATCTTCATCACCGGATCGACATGGAGAGACACGAGTATCTCCGGACCATTCAGATGATTGAACATGAAAACGCTAGCTACCGAGCAGCGATCGATGAAATTAGTAAGGTCGAAGCCGAGAAAAAAGATATTATCCGGAAAGAAATGAGCATCGGTAACGATCTCAAAACGTCTCTCATTAACATTCTTGAAAAATGTGAGTCACTCACACTGATTAACAAAGGCATTCTCCAGCAGAATGATGACCTCAGAAATGAGGCCATCAGAATTCAAGACAAAGCTCAGGAAGGAGTTAAACGTGTTCGTGAAGTGATGGGCTTTGTCACTCAGATCGATGGTCTTCGCGCCGACTATAAGAAGTTAAAATTCGAACTCATGGAAAATAAAGCGCGCCTTGTTTCCATGAACAATTCTCTCCTCGCTCAACTCCCACCACTCGACGAGAATCAGCAAAAGCTAGCTCATCGTTATAAAGATGAACTCGCCCGCCTCGATGTGAGTGTGAGCCTCCTTGAGAAGAAGCTCGGTACTCTTGATGTTCTCGTCGGCAAAATGAACATGATG